>JAGCTA010000496.1 GCA_017963875.1 Victivallales bacterium
CCCCATTAAGCGGAAGTCCTACCCCGAAATCCACCTATTTTCAAGATTCTATTTTAGTTCTAACTCACTGTATTTCAACAGCAAGCAGTATTTCCAAGTGTTCTTAAATCCCTATTTAACCATCCCCCGTCAAGAGAATGTATCAAAAAGCGGTAAACCTACCCGCTGCAACTATGTGTAGTCTACGACGAAACTGGCGCGCCTGTTGCCAGGTTCCCAGAGTGCCGTTCCGTCTTCTTGAAGAAAACGGCGAGAGACTGCTTCGCAAGAAGTCACGTTCCCCTCGCAGCGAACGTCTATCGGGTTCGGTTTACGACTAATAATATATTGTCATCTACGTATTTTACAAACATATATGTGTTTTTTCGGGAAAACACAAGCTTTTTCCAGAGAATGCCATGATTTGCGCCCAATTCCTTGCGTCAATTCTCCCAAATACCAGTCCAAGATGAGCAAACTGGATATCTGGAACCTCCACCAAAACATCACATGCCCTCTTCAAAGAGAGTGCAGTCCTCCGATGAAAAAATAGGGATTTGGCTGTCAATGAAGAACTTCATTCGGGTGACAGGTCCCAGTTTCCCATTTAGGACAACAGGCTTTCTATAGACAGCATAGCCTCTCTTTTTGGGAATGGATAGATTGTTCCAGTTCATTCCCTTGCTCATGCACATATCCATGAGTTCCTCTCGTTTCTTTCCAATCAATTCAGTATGCGGGTAGAGGCTCTGCGCAAGCATTGAAAGGCTGTTCTTGCTTGCGTCATTCTGCCTCCAGATGAAATATGAGCGGATTTCCTCCGGCGGAAGGATAAAGGCACGGGAATCGAAGAAGGCAGGCAGTTTCCTGTCGTATGGATTCTCGGAATTGAAGAAATAAGTTGCTATGGATGCGGAAAGAGAGGCGACTTTCTGGAGTCTTTTGTCAAACCAGGGAGTGCTGAACTGTGATTTGTCATCACGTATCAGCAGGGATATCTCGTCTGACTGGGTGTAGGCGAAGGCACAATCCCCGATGTTTTCGCAAAGGTATTTCGTTGTCTGCGCCATAAGGTTCATAAGTGCCTCGTCAAACGGCTTGACACAGTTCACCCGCCTGGTCCACGAATGGAAGGCTCGTCCGTCAAGACGCACAATCATCGGAAAGCGCCTGGGCATTTTGACATTGAAACATTCCTCGTATTGTTTCATGCGGAAACCAAGTGTCTCATTTTTCTTCATTGTCTGGACTCCATGTTTTAACTACAAATCCCGTTGCCGAAATGGCCACATAATACAATTCGTCAAATCCCTCGTCGTAGGATGGCAATTCCAAATCTTTGGCGCGGGCAACAACTCCCACATCGGGGATTCGCGCAGTGCCGCTGCGCTGCGCATTGCGTCTGAGACAATCTTCGATGATGGATTGGAAATAATACCCCGTTACCCTGTAGCTGGCTTCGCGGGCGGGTATGATGAATCGCTCCCTTTCCTTGTGCATGACATTGGTGTTGTCTATCACAATGTTTTTGCGTTCCCGCAAAGCATCCGCCAATGCGCTGGCCACTCTGGCGCGCGTGCGGAGCACATCTTGTGAAATTCTGACAAAAGCAGGCTGGATATTCGTCGCGGCAAAAGTGCTCTTGCCGCTGCCAGGAATGCCTATGAGCAGAATCATTTGCGGTTGTGTAATCGCCAACTCGTTCATAGCTTGCTTTCTCCGTTCATTTTTCCACCGTCATATGAAGACCAGCAAGGTCATGGGCCGATGATATGGAAACCATAAAACATGCAATGCGGTCTTTCACGCAGCCCTTCCAGCCACCATTCGAAAAAATCAAACAGTGCGACCAGCTCGCGACGATGTGAGTATAGAACATTCTTTTTGCGCTCCGTCCAGTCCTCTTTGCCATCTTCGCAAGGTAGGCAAGGCCATGCAAATGAGTATGTAAACAATCTCTCCGCTATTTTGCCCAAAGACTCATCCAGGGGATTCCTTGAAACAATGGCCCGCACTTCCTTAAGACGGACAAGAATCTGTTCCACCTCCTCTCTGCGAACATGGAATGAATCGTAATAGTAATTATAATAATACGGAATAACCTCCTCAATCAGCGCCAGCAAAGGAGCGGCTTCTTCCTCTGTAATGATGAATCCGGATTCAGTCTTCCATGAATCATATATGTCTTCATCATCTTCCGTCTCGCAAAAACAGAATTCAGAAGGGGATTTGCTTGGATGACGTCCATAAACCAAGCCCATATTGTATTTCTTCAGCCTATAGGAGATCTTGTAGCTATCGACAAACCTGTCCGCAGGATTTTTCAAATCGCCACGCGTAAAAAACGCCTCGCCAAAATAAAGGCGCGAACGGATGTAATCCTCCTCTTCGCAAGCATGTGACCATCCTTCCAGTTTCTTAATTGAGTTTCGTGTTCGATACATTCCCATCCGATGAAGCAATTCTAGTTTTACCTCTCCGTTCTCTATCCAACAGAGATGCATTGGTGACCTTCCCGTACCTTCAAGCACAAAACGCAGCCTATAGCCTTCTGTCTTGTTTTTGACAACAAAGCACCTGTCCTTGCAATAGACACTCTTGCCATGCCCTTCGGCACTTTCTGAAAGAATCGCGTACAGTTGTTTCGCCACGCAGGGCAGTTCACCACGCATCACAGCGATAGATGTATCAACGACAGGTGAACGAATTGCGTCATCATACACGCGAACACAGTCTCCAAGCTTGTATATTGACACGTGCACCGGCTTGTCAGCGGAGTTCAGTTTCTGCCGCAATAAGTTGCAGTATCTCAAATGTGCAAGCCGCAACGTCACCACCTCCTGTCTTTCACGTTGACAGATTTCCGAGATGGCATCAAGGAATCCCATTTCAGCATCAAAAAGCACAAGGCCATCTTTGGCAAGGCACTTTGAAAGCGCGTCACAAACTTTCTGTGCCAAACTGTACTCCGTTACCACCGAGACCAATTGCAGCGGGTCCACCCCCCACACCCAATCAACTTGTCGAAACTTGAACATTGGTTGTTTTCCTGCGGCTTCTCCCGAAGCCTTACGCAACAACTGGCAAAGACGCTTGACATTGAATGGAAGGAGCGTGTCCTGATTCTCAACGTAGCTGAACTTGTGCAAACAGTATTGCCGCAAAACCCGTGCGGCGGACCATTCGTTTGACGGCTTGCAGATGAAAAATCTATATTGCATGACTTGCCTAATGACTGTTAATTGCTTCCTGACACTTTATGCGAGACTACCTCAAGTAGTATTCAAGGTCGTCTGTCGTCAGGTATCCCTCCATGACTTCCTTGATACATCTGGCTGGCTGGGTCATTATCGACGCTTTATTGTTTAAACAACACCAACCATAATCAAAATCGGGTTCAAAATTAAGCGATAGCTGTCTTGGGATATTATGATCCTGTCCATCAAACATGCAGCGGAAAGATACAGAATATAGATAGGAAGATTGTTCATCCAGGCCTAGGCCATGTGAACCTGTGAAATCCTGAGGAGTCATGGAAGTGGTTATGAATACATCCCCAACCCTTCTTCCCAGAATATCCTTGAACATACGATTTGCATGAAAGTTCCTGCGATTCGTGCCATATTCGATGTCCCAGGGCAAAGTATTCAGTTCCATCCGAATGGAACTGGCCTCTGAAAAATCAATCCCCCGTATGTCTCCATCCTCGAATTGGATTAGTATCGGTTCATCGACAACGATTCCACACGGGAACTCCAAAGTCTCCAATGCCTTTTCATCTCCACGTTGTATCGCCTCGAAAATATCGCAGAAACGTTCGTGCCACGAAAAGTAGTAATTATGCCCGACGGCTTGTATATCCTTGATGGTGCGTCCGACGAGTCTCATTTCCTTGATCTTTGCGACAACTTCCCCATGGGTCTGCAGGATGGGTGCGGACCATGTCCAGTAATCGAACTTGTTGTCCTTGAATTGATTGTCCCCTGATGACGGAATCATAGATATTTCCTCAAAACCAGTTACTTTTTGCTCTCGACCTGCTCAAGAAAGTCCAGGGCATTCTCTCGTTTTGCAAACTCCCTTATGCTTTCTGGACCAGGAAGAACCTGGTTGTCCAAATCGCATCCCTGTTCCAGCAAGAAACACGCGATTCTTTCATTACGGCTGAAAATGGCATCGCTTAACAATTCTTCTTTTGAATAACCAAATGTATAGTCTATTGCCTCATCATAGTTTTCCCAGTCGAGTTTTGCCCCACGTCGCACCAGTTCAAAGAACATATCGGTCCGTCCATTTTCCGCCGCCACCTCCAACGGACACTGTTCTTGCTCAATGGCGCAGTAATTGACATCTGCACCATGTTCAAGCAAAAGGTAGAAGATGTCTTCCCTGGCAGATTCAATTGCAAACATAAGAGGTGACCACCACGAACCATCCAGGTCGGTGTCAATCACGTCTACATCACACCCTGAAAGAAGCAGGAACTCACAGACTTCCTTCAGACCTAAAACAACCGCATCGGCAACAGGCTGGGGCGATGGCTTGTCCTCACATTTCAGATACCGAAGCAGTTCTTCCCTGGCTTTCTGCTCCAGGCTGTCCTTTGGAACGAAATCCTCAACGTATTTAATTGCAAGTTCCTTGTCCATTCTTCCATTCCATTGTTGACTCAAGTCTATTAGAGTAAATTATTCCTCCAGCAGCCAAAGTTCCACCTATTGCCCTTCATTGTTCTTATTTTTGATGTCCTCCAGCAAGGAGTGGATGGCCTGGCAATATTGTGTCTTGTCAAAACAATATTCACCCAATTTTACAGGTTTTCCAGAAAGATACCGGAACGCGGTCCAGCAGACTGTGCCTTCCTCAAACTTGACGATGGCTTGAACAGCATCACACCCGACAATGCCGCAGACGCAACAAGCCAAATATGGAGCATCCTCAAGAGACTTTGTGTCGGAGAGATAATCCACTTCCTCTATGTCATACCCTGACAAAGGTATAAAATCTCTGAACTCAAGCGGTTCCCCATCGATGGTAAAAAGGTAGCCCATTTGTTTTTCAGATACATACCCAAGCTCGTACTCATCCAATTTCCATCCTAGAATGTTCATTTTCACCTCTGCGGTTATGTCGTTTCCAAACTGACAATTGCACCCCCGGCAAGCCGCGTTCTTCCCTCTTTCGACATTTATTGATTGAAAGTATTACAAATGA
>JAGCTA010000497.1 GCA_017963875.1 Victivallales bacterium
ATTATGATGGCAAGGTTGTTGTAGAGACAAGCAACGGAGACAACATTACGGTTCCGCTGACTTCGCAAAGCAGGGACGAATGGTGCGTCATTGCGAAAATCGACAACCGCCAACCGAATGCGCCAGAAGTGAAAAACTTGAACAGAACATGCAATAGTGAACCCCAAGTCAACTTTTTTTAAATCATAGGAGAATACATCATGCCAGACGAACTTGAAATTCTAGGGGATTCCGCTTCCAGCGCTTCAGAAGGCTCATCCAGCGGTGCTGAAACTACTCCAAACGCAGCGACAACGTCATCATCTGCACCGTCAGGGGATATCCCTGAATCACCAGACAACAACGCCAACAAGACATACAAGAATGCTGGCGTCGTTGATTTGGTATTCCTCATTGATGTCACGGGTAGCATGGGACCTTGCATCAATGCATTGCGTGAAAACATCAATCATTTTATAGACATGCTCACAAGCACCGTCGGCAATGGTTCTCCAGTCACCGACTGGCGTGCTCGCGTGGTTGGATACCGCGATTACCCGTATGATGGGCAGACCTCGTATGGATGGTTGGTGGACAATACATTTACAAGGGATGCATTAACACTCAAAAATCAGTTGGCCGCATTGTCTCCCAAGGGGGGCGGCCCTGGCGAAGAGGGCATTCCTGAATCACTGCTTGACGCGATGATGGTTGTCGCGACATCTGGAAAGATTGATTTGCAGGCAGGCGATGATGAGGCGGATTCTAAAAAATGGAGGCCCGACGGGGACGCAGCCCGAATCGTCATTATATTTACCGATGCGACATATCATCCGACGATGTCCATACCTGGATACGAAGGTGCGGGTGTGCGTGATTTGTACAATGTCTATAATCAGGAGCATATCAAGCCATATTTCTTTGTGCCATCGGATGCATCCTATGCGATACTTGGCCGTTTCAAGGGGGCCATGTTGACCCAATGCGGTGAGGGGAGCGACGGTTTGGTGTCGGTTACTAGTGACCAGGCGAAATTCAACGAACTGCTGGAGCGCCTTGCTAAAGGCGTAAGCCAATCCGCTTCCGCTGGAGTGCGTGTGACATTGTAAATCATTTGCAGGCATTCAGGGATGAATCGACTTGGGTGTCTGTGTTTTTAGGAGAAACATAATGGCGACACCAGATTGCAATACGCTTTGGCAGGCAGGTAAAGTCATTCATGGCTATACGATGCTTGAAGATGGTCATGAAGGCAGCAATTCCGTATGGAGCAAGGCGAAATCCCCAACAGGGCAAATTGTCTTTTTCAAAAAATACACATCGCCTTCGTCTGTGTTTGATGATTGGTATCGTGGGTATGTCGATTATCAGAAAGAACTGAAACGCCGTATTGACCAGATTTCAGTGACAGACAGCAAAGGAAGAAACCAGGGTCCGACATATCGTTTCATAGAATTCTTTGAGCAACTTGGTCCAGATGGAGTTCCTGAAAATCTAAAAAGCCCCGATTACTACCAGGTGCTTGAATACATTGATGGCGCAAAGGACTTGGCTGCATATCTCGAGTCACCCGATACCACATGGAATGACCGCAAGACATTTGCTTCTGTTTTCATGTTTGCCATGAAGACCCTTCATAGTGATCAGGTGAGAATCATTCATGCTGACCTGAAACCGAAAAATCTGTTGCTGATACCAACAAGAAAATCGGACGGTTCACAGACCTACCAGATAAAGATTATTGACCTAGATGTATCAATTCTGAGTGACAAGCGTGCTCCATGGCACGAAACAGGGGAGTATATTGGTTCCCCTGGCTACTATTCACCTGAACACCTGCGTGGGCAAGTTCCAACAGAAAAATCCGATGTTTTCACCTGTGGACTGATTTTGTATGAAATTCTGACGAAAGAAGGACATCCTTATCATTTCGTATCTGATTTGGAAACGTATGAAGCATACGGTGCTCCCGTGCCGCATTTGCTTGGCACATACGGTTCTGCTGAAAAAGATGCTGCAGTGGCTAATATTCTTCACAGAATGCTGGACCCAAATCCAGATAATCGTCCCACCGCAATGGAAGTTCAGCGGACCTTGATTAGCAGAACTGATTTGGCTAGACCACAAGGCAGTCTGACAAGACCGACTCCTGAGGTGACTGCCTCTCCGCATGTCGCTCCTGCGGCATCGCCCGCAGTCGCCGAGGCGGCATCGCCCGCAGTCGCCGAGGCGACAACATCTCCATCAGCAATGCTTCCAATGCCGTCGCCCGCCCCCGTCCAGCCTTCTCATTCATTTTCTTTCTGCAAACTCAAAGGTTCAAATTCAGCCGAGGGTATCCGAGTCTTTGCTAATTCCTGCATTGGATATAAGTTTTTGGAGATGATTGAACCCCATGCAAAGAAATACTATAGCCGTGAGCATTTTATGATTTTAAGTCATGATGGCAAATGGTTTGTAAAGCATTGCGCTCCTGCGGGTGAAAACAAAACAGCAGTCAATGGTGTTCTTGTCGAGGGGGAAATGGAGTTGCATAATGGGGATGTGATCACGGCTTGTAGCCAGGATGCTTCAAAGACTGTGATGCCGCTTACTGTTGAAATTGGGGGGTGACAATGTCCTGGGAATGTCCAAACTGCACTGCGCAAAACGAAAGTGGCATTGTTTGCGAGCAATGCGGGTACAGACGGGTATGCGGTATTCGTATTACATCGGCGGCAGGAAAATCTTTTGAGACGCGGATTAATTTTAACGTTGACAGAAAAGTCTATAAAGAAATTGACTCCGAGTATCAATATCTTTCCATGACTCCAGGCAGTTTTCAATTTCAACTGCTGAAGGTCGAAGATTCTCCTACTGGATGGGGGCTTCTGACCTCTCCCCATTCAGATTTGAATACACTTCTAAATGAAGGGATTTGCCAAGTAGGTCAGGTTTATCCAGTATATTCTGGAGATGTGATTAGATTAGGCTCCAGAAGGAATGCAGGTGTGACTGCCGCACCGTTGGTCATTTCTTTTGAGGGGGAATGATTCATGAGTTTCATCGGGGTTCTAAGATATTTTGTTTCGATAAATAGTTTGTACTCATGTAGAAGAAAAACAACGGTTATGAATAATGAAGAAGATAAGGTTATTGGGGAGATGAACGTGAAGGAAAGTACAGAAGAGACTTTGAAGAAACCAGTGTCAGAAGAAACGCCTGTGAAGGATGTTGAAGAGGAAAAATCTGTTAAGGATAAGCCAGAGGATATGCCTGCAAAGGATGTCGCAGTAAATATACCTGCGAAGGATATTGCAGGGGAAACGTCCGAAAAGGATGCCATAGAGAAGGTATCTGAACAAAGCGTTTCAGGGG
>JAGCTA010000498.1 GCA_017963875.1 Victivallales bacterium
AACTGTACAGTTATATGAATTTCGACATTGTTCCTGATGTCGTTTCAACGGCGAAGGGCCTTGGCGGCGGGTTGCCGCTGGGTGCCGCGATGCTTGCTGAAAAGGTGCAAGGCGTTCTCGGATTTGGCGACCATGGCTCCACCTTCGGCGGTAATCCCATCTGCTGCGCAGGTGCCATCAGCATCCTTTCGCGCTTGACAGACGAGTTTCTTGCGGATGTCGCCCAAAAAGGCAGATTTGTTTTCGACACTCTGGGAAAGGCCGAAGGCGTCGAGGCGATGTCTGGGCTTGGGCTGATGATCGGTATCAAGCCTGTAAAGGCGGCGGGAGATGTCGTCAAGGCGTGTATGGAGAACGGCGTTCTTTGCCTGACTGCAAAGGACAAAGTGCGGCTGCTGCCGCCACTCAACATCCCGATGGATGTTCTGGAAAAGGCCGTAGGCGTCATCCGAGACGCTTTGAAGTGAAACGACGGCGGGGGCTCTTCTCGGGCTTCGCCCGAGACACAGGACAAGTATCCGCAGGCTCTCTGGCTTCCAGGCGGGCTTGTTTCGGGCTTCGTCCGAGACTTAGGCCAAGTGGCCGTAGGCTCTCTGGCTCCCAGACGGGCTTGTCTCGGGCTTCGCCCGAGACACAGGACAAGTATCCGCAGGCTCTCTGGCTTCTTGGCAGGCATGTTTCGGGCTTTGCCCGAGACACAGGACAAGTGGTCGTAGGCTCTTTGGCTCCTTGGCGAGCTTGTTTCGGGCTTCGCCCGAGACAATGGACAAGTAACAGCGGCGTCTCCCATCTCTCGTCAGAAAAACATTAGTTGGAGGAAAGCAAAGATGAAAAAACTGATTTGGATTCTGCTCGTGTCATGTTTTGTTTTTTCCCATGCTGGAGAACTTGTGGTCAACGGCTCGTTCGAGACGGTTGAAGACAAATTCGCCGCCAAGTGGAATCCACATTGCTTCATGGAAGGCGAGGGAATCATCGAATTGGACTCGCAGAACCCTGCCTCGGGGAAGAATGCAATTCGCCTGACGAATACCAATCAAAAGGGCGTCGTCGCTTGCGACCAGTTGATTCGCCTTCCAAATACGTTGACATCGGACAGAAAACTGGAGGTCAGCGTGAAAGTTTGCGCCGACAACGCTCAGGGCGGAGAACTGGTTGTCATGTCGCGTGACGAAAACAGAAATCAGACTCAATGGATATCCACTTTGACATTCAGCGGTTCATACGAATATCGGAAATTCAGCAAGTCGGTTAACATCAAGGCTGGTACGAAGTATGTGACTATCTCCTGCCGTGCGCCACGTGCGAAAGGCACGATTTGGGTGGACGATGTTTCAGCGGTCATGGAAGAAGAGGAAATCGCTGGGGTGGATGTCGAACTTGTAGTCAACCCCGAACTTTCGGGTGACCTTTCTGCGGTGACAGGTCTCCCGAAAGGCTGGACGAAGAAGATGTTCGAGGGGCGCGAGGCGATGGGGGACGTCAAGATGGCGGCGGCTGGCTTCGAATCGAAAGAGGCTGTGTCACTTCAATACATTTCTGGTGCGCAGGTGTTTGGCGCTGAGGCTGAACTGAATCCATTTGTGCCAGGCGCATCCGAATACACGGCGGGCGCGATGGTTCTATGCGCGAAAAATGGTTCTGCGAAAATGATGGCGGAGTTCTTCGACGCCGCAGGGCGCGTCGCGGGTTCGGCGGAATCAGAGGAACTCGCCAGTGAATCATGGAAAGCGTTGACATGGAAGTTTTCCACACCGCCTGAATGCGCGAAAATCAAACTGTACTGCCTTTCCGCATCCACAGGCGCGGTGACATTTGACCGCGTGACATGCCGCAGGACGGGCAAGGCGGTTGCGGCTGGCATCGAATTTGTCGCGAAGCCATTGCCCGTGGAAGCATCAAAAATATGGAATGACGGCAAGCCTGTGTTCAATTCCTTCGCGGAGGCACCGTTGCCGCTTGGATTCCATTTCAAAGGGAACAAAAACCGCCTGAAGAATCCTGCCCTTGAATTGGACATTCCTGTTGGAGTTCATATCGCGGACGCCTTTTCAAGCCATTTGGGGGCGTATGGATATGAAGACCCCATCGTGACACCGCTGAAGCGTCCCGAAGGCGATTACCTGCGCTGCCGTTTTGAGAAAATCCGTTCATTCAGAATCATGCAGATGGACTTCGCCTGGGAGCGCAAACTGATCGTCGTCCTCGCTCCCGATGAGCCAAAGTCCGCCATCGGAAAGACCTGCAAGGTATTCTTCCGTGTCGCGGACGGCAGTGTCAGGGGCACCGAGGAGTCCTTTGACTTGAACTTCCTACCGATGCCCGAAGGCCCGCAGCCCGATAACTTCAGAATCTATCGTTGGGATCAGGACGACTCCATCTATTCGAAGAACGATGTCTTTCTTGAGTATGCGAAAGTCCTTGAGGCCGCTGGAATGACGATGTTCAACCGTCGTGGGAGTGAGCGGACGCGTGAACTTGGAAAGTTGCTTGAGCCGCGTGGCGGATGGCTTTTCAGAGGCTACATTCCAAACTATATCCACGAAAAGGGACGGAAGGAATACAAGACGATGAACGTCCAGTATTCCGTCAATGCGAACGGTCAACTCGAGCAGGGGAGTCTCTGCCCGCTTTATGCGGCGATGGACCCCGCGTTCCGCAAGTTTACAAAGGAAGACATCAGCCGCTATCTGGATATCCTTCAGGTGAAGGACGGCGAAATGGTCACGATGGACACCGAACCATGGCATCCGCTCGACACCTGCTTCTGCGAACACTGCTTGGCTGCGTTCAAGGAGCGCATGAAGTTGGACCACTTGCCGACCGACGTCGAAATCCGCAAGAACTATCCGCAGGACTGGGCATATTTCCGCGTTGACTTGCAGGCCGCACCCATCAGGTTGTGGAGCGAGTCCATCAAGGCCGCGCGCCCCAATGCGATTGTCGGCGACTACGATTACGTGTTCGACTATGGCAGCCCGAACGCCGACAGCAGATTCCAGTCCTGCGCGAAGAGCGCGAAACTTAACGAGCAGTGGCTGGACATGCACATCACAAGTTATTATCACTTGATTGACAAGCAGGCCTTCGACCAGATTCGCCTCGGGACCCGAAACCTGAACAAGACCTACGTTCCAATCTGTGCAATCGACGGCGTTGGGTATCTTTCGGCCTCGGAGGTCCTCAAGCCCGCGCAGGCGCGGCAGACCATGGTCGCGGGCGCCGCGCACGGCTGTCCAGAGTTTGCCATCTATTCGGGCCGTCATCTGGACGGCGCGCACATCGCCGCACTGGCACGCGGGCGACACGAAATCGCTGTGATGCAGCGTTTCTACCGCAAGGGCGGCAAAGCGGAGAATGACGCACAAGGCGTTACGCTCGAACCGAAGCCGTTCCAGACGAGGCGCATCACGGTCGAAGGAAATGAACGTATCCTGCGCTTCCCGAATTGGAACGATAAATACGCGATGGCCGCGACAGAGGACGGCAACGACATCGGCGTCACCATTTTCAACTATCATCGCGAGCAGACGCTGTTCGCAGAGCTGAAACTGACGGTTCCTGCGGGCAACTACGTGGTTGTCAATCCTGTGACAGGGCAGTGCCTGGAAGTCCCTGAGCCAGGCCGCGTTTCATGGACGGCGGCGGAACTTGCCAACGGCGTGCTCGTTTCTATCGGTCCGCTGGATATCGGCTACGTGATTGTCAAGCCTGCAACGCAGGCGGACGCCAATCTGCGCTTTGAACGCACGGCACAGGAAATGGAGGCGGAGTTCCAGAAGGCAAAGGCGGCTTTCGGAGGCGTCGGTGATTTCAAGGACCGCCGCGTCGGAAAATTCGCCGTCAGTCAGACGGATTCCAATGGCGACGGCGTCCCTGAAATCCTTCTGGAGACTCCAACGATGACGCTCATATTGGATTCAGCGCAGGGCGTTGCAGAAAACTGGAAAGTCAACGGCGTCGATTTGGGCGGCAGGTTCTTCATCGATCAGATTTGGCTGCCGATAACTGCAAAGGGGCCTTTGCAGGGCAAGGCAAAGGGTATTCCTGTGGCGGACGTCACGGAGAACGGCGTGCGGCTTTCATTCATGCTTGAACTCAAGGCACTGCCACTGACGATGACAAAGACCTTCATTGCGACGGCGGACAGCCTGACGGTCGAATGGCGCTACGAGACAGTGGGAGAGGCGACCTCAAAGGCATCCTTCTGGACAAAGAATCTCACGGTCGGCGAACCGAAACTCCTCTTGCCAGATTTTCCAGAGGAATGCTTGGTGCTGTCGGTGGGCGAGGGAATTCCTGATGGTTTCAGTGCCAAAGAGCTGAAACGTGCGGCAACGCCCGTCTCCACAACCGTCTGGAATGGCGTGACGATGATAGCGACGCCTGAGGATGGCAGTGCGCCGATGAACTACTACGCTTGGCAGTCGCCATCAATCAAGACATGGGAGTGGATGTCGCCCATACTGACGGTCGAGCCTGGCAAGCCCTTGGTGCGCCGTGTGACTTTCACGGTCAAATGACACAATCATAAAAACTCTATTCCCAAAGAGGGGCGGTAATTGCTATTCCCCAAGAGGGTCGGTAATTGCTATTCCCAAAGAGGGGCGGTAATTGCTCATGTCAAGGCGGCTCTGCTAAGACCCCGAAGGGGTCAAATATCAGTAACCCCAGGTTGAGCGAAGCGAAACCTGGGGGACATAATCCTCGATAGGATAACGACCTCGAAGAGGTCGAACCTACCCTCTTGGGGAATAGAGCGATCATAAAAACGACAATCTTTCCTCTTCCAATTGCATTTTTAACGAATTGATTCATATTATTCACTAAACATTTTAATTATAGAAAACGGTTGAATGGACAGTCGTGCCATTCAACACAAGTCAACAATGGGATGAAGCAACCCAAGGAGAAAACTCATGGCTATTGACAAAAAGCATTACACAGGCGCCGATACAGAAGGCGGAATCACCAGCAGTTATGCGACCAACGACGGCGTTGTATTGAAAGTTCCGTATTCCTTCATGGGCAGTATCTATGATGATGCCGAACGCAATGCTGCCATTGCAGCCATGGCGCAGGATACCCTGACAATGGGACCGAAAACCCAGGAATTCCAGGCGAAATTCGCCAAGAAACACGGCACGAAGTACGCTTTCGCTTGCACGAACTGCACCACGGGTATGCATGTCGTCACGCAACTTTTTGACATCAAGCCAGGCGACGAAGTCATCGTCACCCCGAATACATTTGTCGCAACCAGCCTCGTCATCCTGAAGGAAGGTGGTACGCCTGTCTTCGCGGATATCGACCCGCGCACATTCAACATCGACCCGAACGAGGTCGCCAAGAAGGTTACGAAATAGACGAAGGGCATCTACGTCGTCCACTACGCAGGCCAGATGGTCGATATGGATCCCATCATGGAAATCGCCCAGAAATACGGACTGAAGGTCTTGGAAGACTGCGCACATGCGACGGGCTCTTCCTACAAGGGACGCATGGCAGGCAGCATCGGCGACTGCGGCGCGTTCTCATTCCACTCCCTCAAGAACATCACCACCTGCGGCGAAGGCGGCATGATCACCACCAACAACGACGAATACTCCAACGGCATCCAGAACCTCCGCTGCATGAGCAACCAGCCGCAGTCCTGGAACGACCAACTCGCCGACCCGAACAACCCCGTCTGGAACTTCGGCAAAATCACCTGCCGTAAGACCGACCCCATCCAATACTGGATGCCAGCGCACTTCGATGTCATTCCGTGGAACGGCCATTGGGGAAGCAATTACCGCATGAACGAAATCCAGGCCGCCGTCGGATGCTGCCAGTTGGACAAACTGGACATGCTCATCAACAAGCGCCGCGAAATCGCCCACAAGATCACCGAAGGCATCAAGGACGTCCCAGGCGTCGAAGCCGTCTATGAAGACCCGAACTGCTACCACAGCTACCACCTCTACACGGTCTGTGTTGACGAAAAGGTTCTCGGCGGCAGCCGTGACGAATTCCTGCAGGTCCTCTATCAGGAAGAAGGCGTTCAGGGCATTCTCCACTACCAGCCCACGTTCCACTTCACGGGACTCAAGCGCATGGGCTACGATCCCGACCAGTGCCCGAAGGCCAGCGAGTTCTTCTACAAGCGTGAATTCAACCTGCCGATGCACCCCAGGCTGACTGAGCAGAACATCGCCGACATGGTCGCAGGCATCAAGAACACCTCCGCCAAGATCCGCAAACGCCACTGCACGGCCTGAGGCATTCGACCCCGAAGGGGTCAAATATCAGTAACCCCAGGTTGAGCGTAGCGAAACCTTGTGGGAGGGATGTCTCTGAAGCATTCGCCCCCGAAGGGGTCAAATATCAGTAACCCCAGGTTGAGCGTAGCGAAACCTGGGGGAAGGCGGCCTCAGAGGCTTACGACCTCGAAGAGGTCGAACCTGCCCTTTTTCTTTAGGGAAAAAGCATTTGTAAATCCTTTGGTTCCCCGTGCTGTTTTAGTGTGGGGAACCGTTTTTTTTTCATCGCTCTGGGCTTCTCGGCAAAGAAATTTCTTCCAGTGATTTGATGAAATGGCAATTGCGTGCTATCTTATACAACTCACGACTAATAGTATTTTCACATAAACCTTAACAATAGAAGGAAAATCATCATGGCACAGAAACGTACTTTCCAGCCCCATACCCTTCCACGCAAGCGCAAACTCGGTTTCCGCGCTCGCATGTCAACGAAGAATGGCCGCAAGGTCCTTGCAAACCGCCGCCGCGTTGGCCGCAAGCGCCTCGCTCTGTAACCCTCACGCCCTGGCCGATCCAGGGAGTGATTTGAAACAGGACGGCATGTCGCCATGGACGCTTGTACTGAAGAACGCTCAAACTCATCGCGGACAGCGGTTTTCGGGCGTGAATCGCGTCTTCGGAACAATAGCCAATTGGAGGACATGCGGCGGCTCGGCCATAAGGTCGCTGGTCGCCATTGCGTCCTGGTCGTGCTGCAGTCGCCGCCAGACGGAACGCGTAGGGCGGCTTTTTTAATTTCACGAAGGTACAGTCTGCTGGCGGTCGAGAGGAATCGGGCGCGGCGTTTGTTTCGCGAGGCATTCCGCCAACTCTATCCACAGTTGCCACCCGTATGGCTGCTCTTCATTCCACGTCGCTACATGAAAGGCATTCGTCTTCCTGAACTTCTTGTGGAAATACGGTCTCTGGCATCAGAGGCAGGTCTGGAGTTAGGGCAAGGGGAAGGATGATGTGGCGAAAAGTCTGGCAATTGCCTGCAAAGGCCGCCGTTCTTTGCATTCGCTTCTATCAACTGGCCCTTTCGCCGATGAAAGGCCATGGTTGTTGTCGTTTTACGCCAACATGTTCAAGTTATGCCATCACCGCATATCGGCGATTCGGTTTCATCCGTGGAACCGCCTTGACCATCTGGCGTATCCTCAGATGCCATCCGTTCTACCACGGATGCCTGTATGACCCCGTGCCCGAAAAAAAGAGGACAGAGAATTGAAAAACCTTGACAAGACAAGTATCATTGGCATTGCCGTCTGCATTGTGCTGATGGTCGTGCTCTTTATGCGCATGAGCGCGCGCAATGCCGAAATGGAGCGTCAGCAGGCCGAACAGAATGCCGCCATGCCGACAGATGCCCAGCAACCGCAGCCGCCAGCGTCGTCTGAGGCTGCTCAGGTACCACAACAGGCCGTAGGGGCAGCGCAGACACCCGCCGCACAGCAACCCATTGCAGCCGCGCCGACTACGTCTTCAACACTTGCTCCCGCAGATCCCGAACTTCCTTTCGGAGCGGCGTTGCGTGCCAAGCCGTCGGAGAAACCGATTTCGCTGGTACGAGACGGGGAGGCGACGTTTAATGTCATTCCACGCCATGGTGTTGTGTCTGTCGTGATGCAGAATTACAAAAGGCAGCGCGAAGGCAAGGAAGACCCAGGTCCCGTCGTTCTTGGAAATTACGATTGCCCGTTTTTGACTGTCTCCTCCGTTGACGGCGAAGCGCAGTGGTGCGAGCCGAAAGCGGACGACAATGCCGTTTCAGTGTCTGACGGCACCGTGTCCGTCCGTCGCGTTAGCAGGGACGGCACTGTGGAGATGACGGAAATCTGGTCCGTTCCCAAAGATGACTCATACGAACTTCATTACGATGTCATATTCAAGAACTTGACTCAGGCACCAGTGCAGGTCGCCAACGTCGCTGTCGAAGTCGGCGCATTGTCGCCGCTGATGGCAGGGAAGGGCGAAGAGGGCTTCGGCGGTGTCGCGTACATGCTTCCGCCAGTGCACGACAATCATTGCGAGGAATTCCCCGCGTCGAAACTGAAGAAATTCGCTGAAGCGCGTGCGAAACTCAATGACCCGAATGTGACTCAAAGCGTGAAGCAAGACGCCATGGAGGACATCGTGACCATCAGGGAACTCGCCTGGGCTGCAGTCCATACACGTTATTTCATGCAAGCGGTGCGTTCCCGCGACCCGCAGTTCAGATTCGCGGCATTGGAGGCATTTTCGTGCGACAATATGCCTGGCGAGCCAAAGGCGGACCCATACGGACGTTTCCGCGCACGTCTTGTCCTGCCTGCCGTCATCGTCCCCGCTGGCGCGACCCAGACCTTCCAGTTGTCGGGCTTTGCTGGACCGAAGGATTTGAACATGCTGTCTGGAAAGAAAATCGGTCTTGACGGCACGCTGGGCGTGGACAGGTTTTTCATGTGGACGCCGCGCTGGATGGGCGCGTTGAGCATGTTCTTCCTGAATTCACTGCTCTGGCTGAGCAAACTTTTCCCAGGAAAAATGGCGCTTGGCTTTGCTCTGATTCTTCTGACGATCATTGTGAAACTCGTGTTCTGGCCGTTGTCGCACCGCAGTTCGCGTTCCATGAAGAAAATGCAGGAACTTCAGCCGCAACTGAAGGAAATCCGCGAAAAATACAAGTCGGACCCGCAGGAAATGTACCGTCGCCAGCAGCAATTGTACAAGGACAACAATGTCTCGCAGTTGGGCGGATGCCTGCCGATGCTTGTGCAGATTCCCATTTTCTTCGCGCTGTTCAACACGTTCCGAGGTTCCATTGAATTGCGTCAGGCGTGCTTCCTCTGGGCGGAGGATCTCTCCCTGCCTGATACCGTTCTCAATCTCGGCGTTGTCGGATTGAACCCAATGGCGTTGATCATGGTCGGTACGATGATCTGGCAGCAGGTGAAGACTCCGACGGGCGACCCCAGCCAGAAGCGGATGATGATTATCATGTCATTGATGTTCACCTATTTCCTATATACACAGCCGTCGGGGCTGACGCTCTACATGACCGTCAATCAGTTGCTCTCGATGCTTCAGTTCCATATCATTAAGAAACTTGACGCACGGGAGGAGGCAATGAAAAAGAACGGGGGAAAGCCGATTCCCTCAACCAGATAAATCACTTCTCACTGCGGACACAAACATAAGGAAGACGCCATAATGAATGAAAATGTGCTGGAATTATCTAAGGGCATCCTTTGCGAAATGCTCGAAAAACTTGGAAACGATGCCGAGGTAACCATTGTCTCCGATGCGGCGGAACCGAAACTCGACCTTAAGTCATCCCAGGCGGGGCGGCTTATCGGCAGGAAAGGACAGAATTTGGAGGCGCTGGAAATGGTGCTGAATCGAATCCTCAGACGGAAACTTCAGGATGAGGACAATACCCCGTGGGTCGTCCTCGAAGTTGATGGTTACTGCGTTCCCCATAAGTCAGTTGAACATCATGGCAGAGTCTCAAAGTCTGATATGGAGACACTTAAGGCGATGGCACTTGATGCGGCAAAGGAAGTCAAATATTGGGGTGAGCCCAAGGTCGTCGGACCATATCGTCCAGGTGAAAGGCGAATCATCCACATGACGCTGAGGAATGATCCCGCCGTCGAGACGGTATCGGATGCCGAAGCGGATGCCAATGGCTGCAAGCGCGTTACCATTCGCATGAAGGAAAAGGCCTGATTATTGACAATGAATTTTGCAAAAGCCCAGTGAAAATGAATCTTTCCACTGGGCTTTTGCGTGAAAATACACGCAAAAATTTGTTTTCTTTTTCAAATTTGTTCTTTTTTTTATTATTTTCGCTTGATTTAACGCATTTTGGGAAATATGGTAAAGAAAAAATGGGTTATTATGTCTTTTGACTGAAAATGTCATCCGATAGTGTCCATGCCTGAAATGGTATCATTTGAGAGGTCATCAAATTATGTTTTCATCTAAATCCCACCGAATCGCTCTGGCAGCCGTGATGTTTTTGTCCCTGATGCTTGCATTGCCTTGCCAGGCGCAGAAGAAATCAAAGGCCGAGATTAAAATTTCCAAAATCGGCTGTGATGCAGTCAAGACACCGCGTTTCAAGGATTCAGAGGAGAGCGAAAAATACCATTGGGGCCGTTTTTACGTCAAATTCGATGTGACGAGCACGGGGACAAAGGATGACTGGCTCGACTCGCTTGACATTGTCTGGAAAATCGTCTGCACAGACCAGACGACGAAGCGGCCGAAACTCTACAGCATCACGGTTCCATACGAGGATATCGAGAAGGGCAGCGGACACAATGCATGCATTTACCTGAAGCCAAAGTTCCTCCGCCGTTTCACAAATAGCAAGAGATTCAACGCGGGGGATTTCTCACTCTATGTCGAATTGCAGATAGACGGCCAGAAAATCACCTCCGAAATCGATACGAAGCCCGCACATAAGGCACTTGGGCGCTGGGATAAGGAGGATGCCGATCGCGGACGCAGTGAAAGATACCTGATTCCAAAGTCAAAGACACCATTCGCCAGTCTGGACTATGACTACTGGGAGACGGAAAAGCCTACGGAATGATTCTTCGTGCAATGGCATTCCGTCTACGGAATACTTTTCATAACATTACATCAATTATAATATTCACGACAGGTTTTCAGAATGGCTATAGAAGAACGAATACTCGCTATCGATATCGGTGCGACTAGTATTAAACTCTGCGAATTCGATTGCGGCAACGGGGATGAGGTCTCGCTTGAAAATTTCGCATACCGCGAATACGAAGAGGAACTTTCCGAAGGTACGCGTTTCAATGTCGTTGCGGGGTTGTTGCGGCAGATGCTCGCTGAAGGCGGCTTCCGCGCAAAACGCGCGCTGATTTCACTCTCTGGCCAGTCAGCACTGATGCGTTTCGGACGCCTCGGCATTGTCAAATACGACAAGAAACAGATACGTAAACTCGCTGAATTCGAGGCGACGAACAATATCCCGTTCCCCGTCAGCGAGGTCCTTTACGATTACCAGTTGATCGCGACGGAAGCCTCCGACCAGATTGATGTCCTTTCAGTCGTCATCAAGAACGAAGTCGTTGATCAGTTCACGCGAGCCGTCATGACCGTTGGATGCGAACCTATCCACGTTGACCTGGCACCAGTGGCGTGCTTCAATGCGGCGCGCGCCAACGGACTTGGCGATGATCAGTGCGTCATTATACTCAACATCGGCGGACGTAACACATCGCTCCTCTTCGCGGAAGGTGAACGGTTCTTCGCACGTAACATCCCGATGGCTGGACACTCCATCACTCAGCAGATTGCCAAGGAATTCGGTATCGGCCTGCCCGAAGCAGAGGAACTCAAGCGCCGCCATGGTTTCGTTGCCTTGGGCGGTGCATACGCCGAGCCTGAATCGGAGACGGCGGCGAACGTCTCGAAGATCATCCGCACGGTCATGGCGCGTCTCCATGGTGAAATCGCGCGTTCTATCAATGTCTATAAATCTCAGCAACATGGCAGCGCGCCTGTCAAGATGTACCTGACTGGCGGCAGTTCCGTGCTGAATTACTGTGATGTCTTCTTCCAGGAGAAACTGGGTATTCCCGTCGAGTATTTCAACCCCTTCGGCGCAATCAACCTGGCTCCTCAGATTGACAAGACGCGCCTCGGCGAGGTCGCACACATGTTCAGCGAGCCGATTGGACTTGTCATGCGGTATGTCTCGCAGTGCCCGATCGAAATCGACCTGGTCCCCATCGCCATCCAAAGGCAGCAGAGGCTGTCCGCGAAAAAGCCGTTCTTCATCGTGGCTGGCATTACTGTCATGCTGACGCTCGGCATACTTAATTACGGAATCAGAAATGCCGCTGATATCTATGATTCAGCGGCGAAGAACCTGGAGACGTCGGCGAAGTACGAAAAGCAGTTGAAAGACGTCCAGGCGCAGATTTCCGAGGCGGGGAAATACAAGTCGCAAAATGATGAAATGGAGCAGGAACTGATGAAGAAGTGCCTGCTTCCGAATATCTTCCATGAAATCGCCCTGCTACGCCCTGATTTCCTGACCATTACCTCCATCAAGCCCGTGTATGCGGAAGAACCGCTCGACATGTCCATGGACGATACGGCTGTCGCTGGGGATGGTGGCGGCGGCGAAGGCGCTGGCATGATGATGGAAGGTGCTGGCATGATGATGGATGGCGGCGGCGGTGGCGGCGGCGAAGAGGTCACCGCAGGCGAGACCTATTCCACGCAGGAACGCATTGTCTATGGATATGAGATCACGGGGTTCTGCTTCATGCCGAATACCGATAGCGCACAGCGCTGGACGCCTGACCAGAATTACTGGACGGATTTCTCGGGCATCATCGAACTCCCTGAAAAGGCAAGCGATGTAGAGGCGGAGAAAAAGGAGGAGGAGGCCGCTCAGGCCGCAAAGGAAAAGGCCGCTGCCGAAGCCGAGGAAAATAACAATAATGACGCTGAGGCCGCCGATGCCGAAAACACCGCCGACAATCAGAAAAAGGATGAAGAAAATGGCGAAGGCGAAAACGAGCAGAAGGAACCTGCTGAGGAAGACCCTGCAGTCGTCGCAAGGAGGCTCTCTGAAAAGCGCTTCGCCAAGGCCGAGGCCAGAATGAAGCAGATGAAGACTCCAGACCAGGCGTTCATGGAAAACCTCCTCAGTTCGCCGCTTTTTGACGATTCGGTCAACCCAAGGCACCA
>JAGCTA010000499.1 GCA_017963875.1 Victivallales bacterium
AGCATGACACGTTGCTACAATTTGTCGCGCATATAGAGCGCAAGTTTTGCGCTGGTGGTCGTTTTGCCGCTTCCATGAAGACCGCAGAGCATGATGACTGTGGGCTTTCCTGAAAAATCAAGCGGCGCGCTGTTTTCTCCGAGGAGTTCCACCAGTTTGTCATTGACGATTTTGACGACTTGCTGGCCAGGCGTCACACTCTTCATGACGGTTTCGCCAAGGCATTCTTCGCGGACATCCGCAATGAATTTCTTGACGACGTTGTAGTTGACATCGGCTTCTAGCAAAGCCGTGCGGATTTCGGCCATGGCGTCGGTGATATTGCTTTCGCTAAGCCGTCCGCGTCCTGTCAAATTTCTAAACGCCTGTTGGAATCTGTCTGTAAGGTTATTGAACATGGAATTCTAGTACTTGGAAGGATTGTATTTTATGTAAGATGATAGCGATGAGGATCATCAGTAGTTGGCAGTCAAACAAGCATGGCGCCATCAGCGGCTTGGCAGATCATGGCCTGCGCCGTGATGCCCGTCTTGGCTTTGTATGCCTTGACCAATTGAGCCATGTACTCTTCCGCTTTTTCTTTTCTGACAAGGTGTACGGTGATACCTCCAAATCCACCGCCCGAAAGCCGTGCGCCCAATGCGCCTGGAAGCCTGCGCCCGATGGATACCAACTCGTCTAATTCGGGAATGCTGTTCTCAAAATTCTCAATGGAACTTTGATGCGATTCGAACATTATCTGACCAAATGTTTCGATGTCACCTGCGGCTAGTGCTTCAGCCCCTCGTGCGACACGTTCGATTTCTCCAACGACATGCAATGCTCGTCGATAGGATACTGGATTCAATTTCGCCTTTGACGCAATGAGTTCTTCCATCGTGATGTCGCGAAGAGCCTTGACCTTTAAGATGCGCGCGACTTCCTCGCAGGCTTCACGCCGCTCGTTGTATTCATTGGTCAGATTGTGCTTGACCATGCAGTTGGCGACCACAAATGAGGTTCCCGCTGGAATCGGGACATTGGTGACTTCCATGGTGCGAAAATCCGAACAGACGAGTTGCCCAGCCTTTCCACGAAGCGAACTGACTTGGTCCATCAGCCCAGTTTTTGCACCCACATAATTGTTTTCGGCGGCTTGTCCGATTTTTGCCTCGTCAAGCCAGTTCATATCAACGCCAATGAGTGCTTCAAATGCTTTGACCATAGCCATTTCAAGTGCGGCTGAACTGCTCATGCCTGCCGACAGCGGCACTGTACCTGCAAGGACGGCATTGAATGCAGGGATGCTAAAACCACGTTTCTGGAATTCCAGAACAACGCCTTTAATGTAGTTCGCCCAGTCTCTGGGAACAGCGGAACCAATGGCGTCGATTGAAAAACTGCGATTGTCGTTAATGACGTCATCGTGCAATTTGCAGACAGTCGTGTTGACGGCTGGTGCAGCGGCAATGGTCATGGCACGATCCACGGCAACGCTTAGGACGGTACCTTCGTTGTAGTCGGTATGGTTTCCAATGATTTCCAGCCGCCCAGGCGCACAGGATACAACCGTTGGCGCCGTGCCGAATTTCTTTTCAAATGCCGCTATAGCCCGTTGTTTCATGATGGTCTCCAATGATGTTGCTGTCGCGTTGGCTTTAACAGGATGCGGCGGCCTTGCCTGCCTCAAAAGCGTCAAGATTGGTTTTGACAACAGCCTCGCCCTTGCGTGCGAACATTGCGGCAATCTGATCTTTCAAAAGCGCTTCAGGCATATCTAGGAAAACGGAGATCGCCCCAAGCATTACCATGTTCATCGCGCGAGCGGTGCCGATTTCAGCGGCGATGCCCTCTGCATCGAACACAACGCTTTTGGGGGATTTCCTGATTTCAGCATGAATTGCCTCAAGTTCAGGGTAGTCTCCAATGTTGGTGACTGGCTTGGCGTTGGCAAGTATGGCACCATCTGCCGCAAGATATTTGCGTTGACGAAGAGCCTCCATGGGTTCGACCGCCAGGACGACGTCTGCGGTTCCAGGCGCAATAAGGTCCGAGTAAATCGGAGTTGAGGAAATGCGGAGATGCGCTTCAACCGAACCGCCACGCTGCGACATCCCGTGTACTTCTGATTGCTTTACGTTCAAGCCTGATTTTACGGCTGCCTGCGCGATAATGGCGGCAATTGTCAGGATGCCCTGGCCACCAACACCAGCCAAAACAATATCATTCTTCATTTTAGAATTCTCCAAAACTATTTCAAGAGGTTACTGTCTGATGGTTACTTTTTTCTGCGCAATGTCTGAATGCATTCGCGGCGCGAGACAATGACTGACAGACCGCGATAGGCAAGTTCAGCCTTGATGATCTCGACGTTTTCAGCGTGTTTGTTGGGAAGAGGCGTGATGACTTTCACATGCTCAGCGTCTGCTCCTAGTCCGATGCAGATGTTTTCAAGGCGTCCCGCCCCGATGGACGTCTGCCCGCCAGTCATGCCTGTTGTTCCGTTGTCGAGAATCATCACCGTGATGTTCGCTTTTTCCCAGATGGCGTCAAGTAATCCAGTCATGCCCGAATGCGTGAACGTTGAATCACCGATGACGGCGACGGCAGTTTCCACACCGCCGTCAGATGCGCCTTTCGCCATGGTGATGGATGCGCCCATGTCAACGCAG
Source organism: Victivallales bacterium (assembly GCA_017963875.1). The sequence continues at coordinate 2,652 of JAGCTA010000499.1, forward strand.
GAGTCGATGGCGGTGAATGGCGGCAGGGCTCCAAGCGTATAGCAGCCAATGTCGCCGAAGACACGATGGTCGGCGAAATCCTTAAGGGCTTCCGTAAGAGCGGTATATGTGCTGACGTGCGGGCATCCGTCGCAAAGGCGCGGCGGGCGGTTCTTGACGAGGTCAGAATCTGCTGCAAGTTCGGGGATTGGCAATTTGAACATTTGCGCGACGAGCCTTGGATTGAGTTCGCCCGTGCGCGGGAGGTCACCAGTAAGGCGTCCATGGATGCGTGGGTCGTTCAATGGGCCGCGCAACTGGCCTTCGACGAAGGGCATGCCTTCTTCAATGACATAAATGTCCTTGCATTCGGCAAATAGTTTCTGCAATTGTGCCTGTGGCAACGGATATTGGGAGATTTTGAGAACAGGATATGGGCAGGAACCGCCAAATGCTTCCATGAGATAGTTGAATGCAATGCCTGTGGTGATGACTCCGATGCTCTTGTCGGCACCGTCAATGAAGCGGTTGAACGGCGATTTCTCGCTGGAAGCCGCAAATGCCGCCTGCTTTTCGCAAAGACGTGCATAGTTTTGTTTCGCAATGCCTGGAAGAAGGACAAAACGGCGCGGGTTTTCTGGGGTTTTGCGTTGATTTTGTGCGCGCGAGGCTTCCTTCAATGCAACATTCGCACGGCTGTGCGAAAGACGTGTGGTCATGCGGATAAGAACAGGTGTCTGAAGGGATTCGGACAGTTCAAACGCATATTCTGCAAGTTCGTATGCCTCCTGCTGATTGGAAGGTTCAATGCAGGGAACCATGGCAAATTGTGCGTAGAAGCGCGAGTCCTGTTCGTTCTGGGAGGAGTGCATGGACGGATCGTCTGCCGCAACGACCAGAAGCCCGCCGTTTGTGCCTGTTACTGCAGAATTCACAAAGCCATCTCCGCAGACATTCATGCCGACATGCTTCATGCAGACAATGGCACGCTTGCCTGTGTACGACATGCCGAGTGCCTCTTCCATCGCCACTTTTTCATTGGCGGACCATTCACGGTGCATGCCGCCATCAGCCGCCGCCTTCGACCCTTGGAAATACTCCATGATTTCAGTCGATGGCGTGCCTGGATAGGCATAGCAACCAGAAATACCAGCATCAATCGTGCCCTGAGCAAGGGCCTCATCACCTAAAAGCAATTGTTGAGCCATTCTTTTTACCTTAACTATAATAAAGACGACTGTCAGATTAAAAAAACACTGTATTCAATATAATGCCATTGGCTTAATATTCAAAACACCGAGGGCATGTTCAATCAAGGGGAACCAGTTCGATTTTGTCGATATATACGGCCTTTGCGGCGCAGTTCTTGTCGCCCTTGAAGCGTCCAGGTCCTGCCCAGATCCAGAGGTTGTGGTCGCGTGCAGGGACCCACTCAATCGCCGTGTACCACTGGTAACCACCATCGGGGACTTTGTCTACGGATGGATTCGTCTGCCCAAGATGTATTTTGGTGGTCTGGTCATAGACACCCGTCCAGAACGCCTCGCCAGGCTTTCCAGATTTTTCAACCTTGACATGAACGCGCATGCGGTATTTGGTATTGGGTGAAAGCGTGGCGAAATTCGCATGTGCCCTGAAGCACCACTCATAGTGGATGCCGTACATCTTGATGGCGTGGCCGTTTTCGGCATCGGGATCCGAGACATGGTCGCCCCAGAAGCCAGGCTTTGAGATGGTCATGTTGTCGGCGTTGATAGCAAGGCGGACTTTACCGTTGTTTGACGGTGCGGGAACTTGCATGACGGGAAGGCTCGCTCTGTCGAAAGTGAAAGGCTTCAGCGATGCGACAAAGCCTGCCTTGCCGTTTGGCGGGAGTGAGAACTCTCGTATGAACATGAATTTTGCGGCATCTTCGAGAGCACGAATCTGGATCCGAACGATGTCGGAGTCCATGATGTCCTGCGGAAGAGTGATTGTGACTCCACGGCACGTTGAAGGAGAGGCGATGGTCATCGTGCGCGTGTTTTTGAATTCGCTGGAATGGATGAGCACGTAATTGTCTGTGTCATCGCCTTGTATGGCGAGGGCATTCCACTGTGCGTCATCAAACTTGTAGAAGATATTTCCAGTTTTTCCGATATTCAGTCCGACAGTATAACTTGCGAATTGTTTGAGCGGCTTGTCCTTCTGCGTGTTTCTCAGCTCGCATTCGGAACAGACGCCGCCGTCCGCAATTTTCAGCGTGACGGTCTGTTTGGCAAACCGTTGCACTGGGACTTCGGTTGTCAACGAGTCCTCCGTTTGTCCGACAACTTTTGCTGCACTGCCGTCCATGGCGTATTCAGGCAGAGGGGAGAAGGAGATGCCTCCATAGTTGCCGTTCAGGTGGTTAAAGCCATCGGAAGTCTTCAGTATGCCCGCAAGACCGCCCATGGCGGGAGCGATGCTTATAGACAAGCCATCCTTTTTGATGGTGCGGACAGTCGTGTCGCAGACAAAACTGTGCCAGTATTTCATGACTTCGTCGTGTCTGGCGGCACCTTCGCCATAGACGATTCTGCGGTTGTCCTTGATTTCTGCGCACCTGAGCAGATTTTTGGCGATTTCCATGTATGGGCGCGTCACGTCATCGGGGACAAGTGCATCGTCCGTCCAGATGAACGTCGGCTTGATGCGGGCACTGCACATCAACTGGGCGTTATAGATGGTCAACGCACCTTTCTGGACATTGTACAGGAAGGCGGGATCATCCTTGACAGCGTTTTCCGCCGCCTTCCAGAGTGCCGCGCCTTTCTTGAGGAACTCTGGAGATAGGTAACCGTTGGGCATTTGCGTGAAGGTTGTGAGTACAAAATTGGGGTTCTTTGCGAAGGAATGAAGCAGATTGAAATATTCACGGACGTAAGGTGCGGCCTTGCCGTAGTAGCCGTTGAAGAAATCATCAAGCAGCGGTTCGACGGATTGGTCGGGATTCCACATCAGTTTGGCGGTCACCCATCCTTTGAGTTCGGCGAAGTCGCCATGATACCCCTGATAGGCACCTTGGGACATGACACCAAGGACATGGCAGTCACGGAACAGTTTCAGGTTTTCAGGAATGGACCAGAAGTTGGGATAGGGCGTAAGGTAGCCAGAGAAGTCCGTGACGTAGTCCCAGATGTAGAGGCGTTTTGAAATCGCCGCCCAGCCTTCGATGTCCTTGAGGAACTTGATGTTGCTGTCATACTTGCTTGTGCGGAGCGGGTGCGAGAAATCGCATTCGATCGTGCAGAGGCGTGGGACGACGTTGTGGCGTGGGCGGATTTTCTTCGGTGGTTCGCGCGTGTACTGATACGCGAGCGTCTCGATTAGCGCGTTCGGAAACTCTTTTTCAACGGCTTCGGCGACTTGGTTGACAAACCAGATCATGATGCCTGACTGCGTTCCACCGTACTGTTCGACCAGAGCCTTGCAGTTGGCGCACTGGCAGGGATTTAACCAGTCGTTCTGGCTGACGGAATAGAGCGTCGCATTCGGATCCTTGCGGATCTTGTCGATAACGCGTTCAGTGACAAGGCGGAGGACATCGGGGTTGGAGAGACAGAGTTGCGTGCGCATGGCGATGCGGGTGCCGTCGATTTCGCTGAAATATTCGGGATGCGTCTCGAAGAATTCATCGACTTTAACGAGGCGTCCAAGTGTGTGTACGAACAGCCCTCCACCGAAGCGGACTTTTCCGCCGTGCTCATCTTTCAGGTTCATGCGGTTACCGTTGCATTTGTTGCGGATTGCCTGGTAGGTATTGAACATGTCATACCAGAACGGTTCGCGCATATAGAATGCGGGGTGCTGTGTCTCATCAAGGTCGGATGGGACCTCAAACGTGTTCAATTCTGGAATTTTGGAATGCCATGACGCGTACCAGCGGCAGCCGCCAAAACGTTCAAGTAGTTCATAGACGCCATATTGTGCTCCACGCGGGCCGCCTAGGATGATGATGTGCGGGCCAATGGACTTGAGCATGAATGAATCCATTCCCAGCGTGTCAGGCTGGTATTTGTCTCCGAGGAGGGAAGATGAATAAGCATTTGGACCGATCAGTATGGCCGCCGCAGGCATCTCCACGGAATCATCCGTGATTTTTAGCGTCACGCCTGTCTGGAGTTTGATGAAGGATTGCAGTTCCTGTGCGGCATTTGTGTAAGGAGAACCTGCGGCTTTGGCAATGACAATTCCATACTGTGCAGCCTTGCCGCGTTCGGCGATTTTGAGATTTGGCGAGCCAAGAAGCGTCAGGCAGCAAGCAATCAATGCCATCCAGACAAGTTTTGTTTTCATAGGTTTGTCTCCCATTGGTTTGGGCACTGGCGAATGCCAGTGCAGAGATATTTGGATTGCGCGTTTTGAGTATAACTTGGAAATTGATTGGAAAAAAGACGAAGCCCTTATTTCAGGCCAAGTACATCCTGCATGTCGTAAAGACCAGGCTGCCTATCTGGCGCGCCGATGTATTTTACGGCGCGGATGGCGCCTTTGGCGAAACATTCGCGCGAGGAAGCCTTGTGAGTCAGTTCAACGCGTTCACCTTCAGTCGCGAAAATGACCGTGTGGTCGCCGACAACGTCGCCACCGCGAAGCGAGTGCATGCCGATTTCATGACGAGTGCGTGCGCCGACCATGCCGACACGCCCGTGTCGCGTGTCTTTTTCATAGTCTAGACCCGTAGCGGCGGCAAGAATTTCTCCAAGCCGTTCTGCCGTCCCCGATGGGGCGTCTTTCTTCTTGTTGTGGTGCATTTCAACAATTTCAATATCGTAGTCGGCACCGAGCAACGGCGCGACTTTGGCGCACAATGCAAACAGCAGATTGACACCGACGCTCATGTTCGGCGCACAGACAATTTTCAGCCCCTTCTTCGCCCAGTCGGCGAGTGCCGCCTTGTCCTCGGCAGTCAGTGCGGTCGTACCGATGACCATGTTGATGCCTTTTGCTCCTGCGATGGGAATCAGCGCGCGTGTAGCGGATGCGATTGTGAAATCAATCAGGACATCTGCGTTCGAAAGTGCGGCATCAATGTTGTCAGTGATGGCGACGCCTGTGGCGGCGTTACCCGAAACGATGCCCGCATCCTGGCCGATGAAAGGCGATCCAGGTATTTCCGTTGCGCCGACGAGTTTGAGTTCGGGGGTATTGAGAACTTGTGTGAGGAGCATGCGCCCCATGCGCCCTGCCGCGCCTATGACGACTGTTTTAATCATGGCTAGTTTTCCTTTTGCTTATTGGTTTGCTGTTCAGCGGCATTGTCTTTTTCTTCGATGGGTTTCCCGTTAAGAAAATCGCGTGCCTTGAGAAGGACCTTGTCCTGAAGTTCGCGTTTATCAGCGAACGCGGCCGCTCTGGCTATTCTTTCACTTTCCTTTAAACCAGGTTGTTTCTGCTCAAGTTCAAAATTGTCAAGTGTATCTTCCAGTTCCTTTCGTTCTTCCTTTGTATATTTGACCTCAATGTCTGGCTTGATGCCCTTTCCATGGATACGGAGTCTGTCCTTGGTTTCCTTTGGCTGAACGAAATAATGCGCCACGGTTAATTTGAGTTCGCTTCCATTGGATAGCGGTATAATGTTCTGGACGGAACCTTTGCCGTATGTCTTTGTCCCGACAAGCGTGGCGCGGTTATGGACTTTCAGGCAGCCTGACATGATTTCGGCGGCACTGGCACTGCCTTCATTGACAAGGAGAACCATCGGTATGGAACGAAATTTGTAGCCGCCATACGATTTTTGTACATGTGAGTTGCTGCGTCCTTCAACCGATACCACAAATTCATTTTCAGCCAGAAAATAACTGCAAATCTTAACCGCGCTTTCTAGCAGCCCGCCTGGATTGTTGCGCAAGTCAATGACAAGGCCTTTGACGTCGTCGCCACTGAATTTCTCGGACAAAACAGATTTGAGTTCATCTGCGGTCTTGTCCATAAACTGTGTGATGCGGACATATCCAATGCCGTCATCAAAGACTTTCGCCTTTGTGACGCTGTGAATTGGAATCATGGCGCGCGTAAGTTCAATCTCACGCGGCTCGGAAAACGAGTCACGGGTATAGGTGATGCGGACGTTTGTTCCTGGCTTACCGCGCATCTGGCGGATGGAATTGTCCATGCCAAGGTCGCTGACGTCCTCTTCATTGACCTTGAGGATCATATCGCCAGGCTTGAGTCCCGCCTTGTCTGCGGGGGTCCCGTCGATGGGGGAGATGACAACCATGTAGTTGTCCTTGTAGTCAACCTGAATGCCAAGGCCACCGAATTCCCCTTCGGTTTCCTCTTTGAGCATTTCCTGCTCTGCTCCTTCCAGATAGTCGCTGAATTGGTCGAGCGTATTCATGACACCATAGATGGCGCCACGGAAAAGGCTTTCGCTTGAAACCTTTTCCTCGTCCACATAGTTTTGGCGGACTTGCTGGATAACTTCCATAAGCAAATCGATTTGCTTAAACACATCATCTTTGTCGTTGGCCTTGTTTTCCTGCGAATAACTATGCAGGCCGATGATGAGATTTACTGTCAGGACAGCAGCCAGTAGCCATGTTCCAAGGTTCCGCTTTTTCATATTCACTATCCGTATGTTCTGATGTTTTTTGATATTGGCGAAGGAAAGAAGACACACGAGACACACGAAGGATATCGTGCGTGCCGTGTGTCTCGTAGGGGAACTGCTGAAATGGATGACAGTTGGTAGCCGTGATTTCAAACAGTGCGTTCAGACAGCCTGAGGCTCGTCAGGCTTCGGGATTGATTTTATCGTTAAGATACGTGATGATGCTGTCTAGACCGATGCGCTCCTGAGTCATGCTGTCACGGTCGCGGACGGTGACGGCATTGTCATTCTGTGTGTCAAAGTCCATGGTGACGCAGAACGGCGTGCCGATTTCGTCCTGGCGGCGATAGCGCTTGCCGATGGAACCCGTGTCGTCATATTCTGCGCGGAATTTCTTGCGGATGTCGTGGAACAACTTGACTGCGGGTTCTTCCAGTTTCTTGGAAAGAGGAAGGATGGCGGCCTGGACAGGCGCGACCTTCGCAGGAAGATGCAGGACGACGCGGACGTCTTCGTCTTTCCCTTCCTTTGCTGTTGCGGCGGTGTCTTCGTCATAGCCGTTGCAGAGGAGCATGAGGCAAATGCGGTCAAGTCCGCAGGAGGTTTCGACGACGGTCGGGAAGTAGCGTTCATTGCGCTCTTGGTCGAAATACTGGCATTCCATTTCCGCGCCAGAGAATTTGCAATGCTGCGACATGTCCCATTGCCCGCGGTGGTGAACGCCTTCGATTTCGCCCCATCCGAACGGGAAGAGGAATTCGATATCAAGTGCCTTTTTGGCATAGTGGGCCAGTTTTTCATGCCAGTAGATGTGGAGTTTGTCTTCGGGGATGCCGAGGATTTTCGTGTAGAAATTCCAGCGTTGCTCATGCCAGTAGTCGAACCATTTCATGGATTCCTCGTCGCGGCAGAAGAATTCCATTTCCATCTGGATGAATTCGCGTGAACGGAAGGTGAAATAGCGCGGATTGATTTCGTTGCGGAATGACTTTCCAGTCTGCGCGATGCCGAATGGGAGTTTCTGGCGGCTGGCGACGCGGATTGTATTGAAATCTACAAAGATGGGCTGGCAGGTCTCTGCGCGGAGATACGCGGCGTGCTCTTCATCGAAGACGGGGCCGACGAACGTCTTCATCATGAGGTTAAATTCGCGCGGCTCCGTCAAGTTGGTCGAACCGCAATTCGGGCACTTGCCAGGCTCAGGAAGTTGATCGACGCGGTAGCGCTTTTTGCAATCCATGCAGTCTGTCATCAAGTCTGAGAACTGGTCAAGATGGCCAGAGGCCTTCCAAACTTGCGGGTGGCAGATGATGGTCGAGTCGAGTCCAACGACGTTGTCGCGTTCTTCAACCATGTACTTCCACCAGAGTTGCTCCACGGCGCGTCTCAAAGGGGCACCATTCGGGCCGTAGTCCCAGAATCCATTGATTCCCCCGTAGATTTCCGAACTTTGGAAAATAATGCCCCTGCGTTTACAGAGAGCGACGATTTTGTTCATGAGGTCTGTTTCGTTAGCCATGATTCCACCTGTTTTGTTGAGTATTTTGCGAACTTCGCAGTTGACAATTTATAATCATGATATAACATAACTTAAATACGCATTAATTCAAACAAATGGCTTTCGAGGAATCGTATGTCTTGATATGTTTCCTGTGGCGAAGGTGTTTTTTAGGAGATTCGTTCAATGAAGATTCTTGTGACAGGCGGCGCTGGTTTTATCGGTTCTCATCTTTGCAGGCTGCTTCTGGGGCAGGGGCATGACGTCATTGTCCTTGATGATTTGTCAACGGGGTGCTACGACAATATTGATGGGTTGGAAGAAGGCGGGCATCTGTCCTTGATTGTGGACAGCGTAAACCATGCGGACGTCGTCTGCGAATGCGTCAAGCAGGCTGATCAGGTTTACCATTTGGCGTCTGCCGTCGGTGTGAGGCTTATCATTGACGAGCCCGTGAGAACCATCAAGAGTATTGTCGGAGGAACGGAGACGGTGCTTGATGCGTGCGCGCGCTATCGCAGGCCTTTCTTGTTGACTTCCACTTCCGAAGTCTATGGCAAGGGTGCAAAAGTACCGTTTTGCGAAGACGACGATACGGTGATGGGAGCGACGGCGACGCGAAGGTGGTCTTACGCCTGCGCAAAGGCGCTGGACGAATTTCTGGCGTTGGCCTATTGGACGGAGACCAGGCTGCCAGTCGTGTGCTGCCGTTTATTCAATACGGTGGGCCCGCGTCAGACGGGGCAGTATGGGATGGTTGTGCCACGGTTTGTCCGTCAGGCATTGGCAGGCCAGCCGATTACCGTGTATGGCGATGGGACGCAGTCCCGTTGCTTCACGCATGTGAGCGATGTCGTCCAGGCACTTGTCAATGCGATGAACTGCCGTGAGGCGCGGGGGCAGGTCATCAATATCGGCAATGACCAGGAAATCACCATCATGGAACTGGCGCGCCGCGTCCTGGCTTTGTCGGGCAGCCGTTCTGAAATCAAGGTCATCCCCTATGACCAGGCATACGGTGATGGCTTTGAAGACATGATGCGCCGCGTGCCGTCCATCGAAAAGGCGGGCCGTCTTTTCGGATACAAGCCTACCAAATCGCTGGATGACGTCCTCAATGATGTCATTGCATGGGAACGTGGAAAATAACGGTGGCGTCCCACTGTCGTTTTTTCAAATTCCATACTTAAGAAGTAGAAAAATCTGGAATTTTGGACAGATTTTTCAGCGTGGTTCAGAACAGGGTAACACGCATTTGGACGCCGTCGGCACCTCCTGAACCACGGCCCATGCTTTTTGCCGCCTACTTACAGGATGGCCCCTTGCACGATGAGTGTTTGCCGCAACAGCGCGTAATCAACCTCGCCTGGCGTCTGGTGCCGTTGCGCGGCGAGGGCGGCGAGAGCGCCTGCTGCCTGCCCTGTCGCCATGCAGGTGGCTTGGATTCGCAAGGCGGAGTTGGCGAGGCGGTCAGAGCCGATGAGACGCCCCGCCACCACGAGATTCCTAACCTCCTTGGGGACAAGCGCCCCGCGCGGCACCGTCGGGAAGACGCCTTCGCGCAAGCGTTCCACGCTCAGGCCGCAATGGTCGTCGTGGAGGTCTAGGGGATAGAAGGAATAGCAGACCATCTCGGGGAAACGGCGTCCGTTGCGGTAGTCTTCTGCGGTGACATTTTGCAAGGACTCTATGCGCCGCGATTCGCGGCAGCCACATTCGCTGCTTCGCAGTGCGAAAGAGACATTCCCAAAGCCTGGCTGCCGTTTCAA
>JAGCTA010000500.1 GCA_017963875.1 Victivallales bacterium
GAAGCGGAAATATACAAATCATTCCGATGGTGAAACAATGGTTTGGGAGTGTGCATTTTGCAGTTCAATGACTTTGACGCACCCCGCCAGGTTAATCCTGTTCCACTTAATAATATTCTGTAAATAAAGCATTTATCCATCGGTCGCAAAACGCGCCTTTTCAACGCATTATAACAGATTGCCTAAGACCAACGGCCAGAGATTTTGTTCCCAAAATCTTATGGGGGATGCTTTACTGGCACAATTCCAGGATATTATATCTCAGTCAAGATCAGTAACCTTCGAATGAAGTGTTATATTATGCATCATTTTTCCTCCGGTAGCTTTCCTTTCGACATTTGAGTCCAGTTGGGAAACGCGTGTCGATTTTTTGATTCAATTATGCCTAATTTCTCCTTTCTCAACGCACTTCATAATTCCGAAGACGGGAACCTTTTATTTTGCAAACGTTACGAGGCGCTCTCAAGTGGCTTCCGTAGCGGCATGGGCCTGGTTTATAAGTGTCATGATATTGTCGATGACACCCAAGTCTGCATTCGTCTGTTGCCCAAGGAAATCACTGGCGACGAGGCGAGGCTTAGTGAATTGATGGAATGCGTGGAGAGTCTCCAAACTTTAGTGCATCCTTGTATCGCGTTGATCCAGAAGATCGACTATGTCCCCGAAACTCGCGAGTATTTCGTAGTCATGGAATCGTTTGATGGGGTCGCATTTAATCAGTTTCTCCATCAGAAATTTGGCGCAGGCGAAAAACAGCGCCTTGCAGAACTGATGCCTGTGTTTCAGCAAATAGCTGAAGCTCTAGATTTTGCACATCGTCATGGGCTGGTCCACCAAGACATCAAGAGCGAGAATATTTTGGTGAACAAGCGTGGTTATGTGAAACTTCTTAGTTTTGGTCTCCCGGAGTTCTTCCAGTCCAAGAAAACTCTTCTCTCCGAGCATTATCGTGCACCAGAACTCATCAAGGGGTTGCCCGCGTCGCCTTCATCGGATCAGTTTGCTTTCGCGGTTCTGGTCTTTGAGGCACTTTATGACCAGCATCCTTTTGCTTCGCAAACTATCGGCCGAACACTTCAGGAGGCCATTCTTTATTGCCCGCCACGTTTTAGCAGCGATTTGTCGGATCAAGTCAACATCAAGGCATTGCGTAAGGCTTTGGCGAAATCTCCCAAGGACCGATTTAACACCTGTCAGGATTTTCTACGGGATCTCTATATCCCGCCAAAGCAAAACATGTTTTTGTGGAGATGGCGGGAGTTCTCCCGTAGCGCAGGAGCCAAACTTTGGAAGGTGTGTAAATGGATTGTTCTTTTAATCATTGCATATTTGCTGATCACAAACGGTTCAGGACTTTGGCGGGGTGTGCAACGGTGGTTCGGGAATAATGTCCAACATAATTCAAAGAAAACGGCCAATGTCACTCAACGAACTAGTGCCAACAATCAACGTGCCAGAGGTGACAGCGATGTCAGTAATTTGCCGCAGAGTTTTTGCATTGAGGGAATGGCCAGGGGTGAAAGTCAACAGTATGAAGGCGTCTATCAACTTGTGACCTCTGGTACTAACGCGGGATACTATGTCAATTACACAGGGGAAATCCGATTCAGCGCCTTTCCCAAGGAGTCGGCTAGCATCTGTTCCCGGCATTATTCGAAAGAATTCTATAAGTACCCCTATGCTGTAGAGTTTGAGAACAAAAAGTACGATGACTTCATCGGCACTGGAAATTTTGTCTTCTGCCTGAATCGTGATATCGCGACCGCCACACGAGTGGGAACAATGTCGGCCTCCTATGGCTTGAAAAAGAGCACTATGCGGAAAAATGATGTGGATTTCAACTGGGGGTATATTCGCAAAATCGGCAATGGAACTGTAGATGTAGATGAGATTGACATGCCCCAACAGTCTGAAACAACAAGAGTTATTCTACCACAACATAGGACCTCTGTCGGGCAATCGCTGTGGACAAAGGACATGGAGGAGGACTTTTCCAAGAGCATCGAAGGCGCGAGTAACCCGTCGGTGGATTCTGACGAAGAATCTTTACCCCAGGCGGAGATGGAAGAGTTCGATGATTAAATGTCCCTGGTAGCCCTGACGAAGGGAGCGCTTATTAGGGTATTAGGGATTTCCGCCTTTTCGTTGAAGATATGTCTCCATGGCAAAATGGGATATAGGGCGCGCTGGCTTATCGTGCCGAAGCCTTCAGGGTGAAGGTAGGAACGTCCACCTCCCACTTTTTCCCAAGAAAAGTATATAATTTCCCGAAATCACTAGTGTCCCATAAAAATCAAAAACAGGTAGTTGAATCTAACTAAAAATCAAGGAATTACGTAGTAATTTTCGTGCGTACCGATTTGAAACGAGTATCTTTGCAGCCAGGACGGAGGCTGCAATGAACAAGGACAAATACGTTTTCGCACAAATGACAGAGCATCTTGACTACCTCAAATTCAGACGCCTTGTCGGGAAGTACAGCGGCGATTCCTATGTGAAGCACTTCACATGCTGGAACCAGCTGCTGACGCTGATGTTCGGCCAGCTGAGCGGACGCGACAGCCTCCGCGACCTGGTCACGGTCCTCGATGCGCACCGCTCGAAATGCTACCATCTCGGTCTTGGAAGCGTGCCGGTTTCCCGCAACGCCTTCGCCTTCGCCTTCGCCAACCAGAGGCGGGATTTCCGGATCTTCGAGGAATTCGCCTTTTCCATGATGGCTGACGCGCGGGAGACCTGCGGCGTGGACTCGCCTGGACTGGACGGCAGGATCTTCGCCTTCGACTCGACAACCATCCCCCTGTGCCTTGCCGTCTTCCC
>JAGCTA010000501.1 GCA_017963875.1 Victivallales bacterium
AGTCCGCACACTCTGGCGGGTGACTTTCCTGAAATGCTCCGCACCCTGAAGCACTTGTACCTGCCACAGACGCAATGCCAACCCTGCCAATGGCAATATCATGAGCAGTGTGCATACACCAACGCGAAAATCCATTTTCTTGCGTTCAGACAGGCGTTCAAGGGAGAACATCAGACTCGTCCTCCATTATTTCCGAGCGTGCGCCTAATAGATATTCGCCCCCGACGCGCGTATAGCGCATCAGCCCAAGCAGTCCTGAACACTTGTCGAGTAGCCAGATGACTATCGGCATGCAGATTCCACTCAGCATCATGCACTTGCATATCACCCATATCATGTGCATGACAGGCAGCGAGACTATGCCGTCATAGTTCAGGCATTGGACAATGACGGCGGCCAGCCCGCTGAAAAATCCTATTGCCATTCCTGGAACAAATTGGACAAAATACACATACGTAAGATGATATCCGCGCCAGAACCTGGCAAGAAACAATACCAGAGGCAACACAACCAAATAATACGGAAACACGCGGCAATAGGATAAATCGACAAATACGCCGAATATCCACGAGAGCACAAATGCAAGACGCCAACAACGCAATACAAGAAAATGGAACGCAACCATGCCCGTCAGAGGCAAAAACACGCCTGCGCAGCCCAACATTATTTCAAGCAACGCCCCAATCAACAATGCGCATGTTATCCACAGTCCCTGCACTCATGCTCCTCTGGCGAATCCCATGAGAGACGCCCCCGATTTATTTACATGACCTTGAATTTCGGCAAATCCTGAATATCGACCAATCCTGCGAATCGACCATCGTCACCAACCACTAAAATATCATCTATTTTCCGTTTTTCCAATAACTTAAGTATCTCAACAGCCATCTGGTTTTCATTGATGGAAATGGGATTGGGTGTCATGACTTCCTCGATGGCGACCTCCATGATATTTGGATTATTCATGATTTTACGCCTGAAATCGCCGTCCGTAAAAATCCCAAGCAATTCATTCGATGCGCTCACAATAGCGACTGCGCCGCAGCGGGAAGCAGTCATCGTCAACAAGGCGTCCCTGACCGTTGTTCCTGGAGTCACCGTCGGCGCACGTTCTCCTGTGCGCATGAAGTCCTTGACACGCAAGGTAATGCTACGTCCAATGGCCCCTGCAGGATGAAGTTTTGCATAGTCGTTCAACCCGAATTTACGGCAATGAAGCATGGTCATGGCAAGGGCATCCCCAAGGCAGACCAACGCGGTCGTTGTTGTCGTCGGCGCCATGTTGAACGGGCACGCCTCGCGCGGTACATGCATTTCCACAACAAGATCGGCGACCTGCCCTAGACGGCTGTCGGCCTTGCCAGTGACGGCAATGATTTCAACTCCCATGCGCCGTACTGCGGGAAGCACAGCGAGAAGTTCGTCCGTCTCTCCGCTGTAACTAACTGCAATGACGGTATCCTGTGGTGACACAACCCCAAGGTCGCCATGCATTGCCTCAACGGGGTGCATGAAGACCGCCCGCGAGCCCGTGCTTGCCAGCGTAGCGGCAATCTTCTGGCTGATATGACCGCTTTTTCCGACGCCCGTCAGAACAAGTTTGCCCCCACGACCAATCGTCTCCAGACATTTTCTGACGCATGCGACAAAATCATCTCCGAGTTCGGAGCGCAATGTCTGCAAACCATTGATTTCAATATCGAACACCTCGGTGGCCTTGCCGAGGATTTCTTCCTTGCCAGGCATCTGCTGGGTCATGAATTCCTTTGCTCCTGCATATTTTTTACGATGTTGTTGGAAAAATGAAAAAACACAATCAAATTATACCTCATTCAAGCAATATTACAACTATATAATCCATTTTTTACAACTGTTTTTTCGAACAGCCCTTTCGCCGATGTACTGAATCCTCAGCCGTTCATGTATCGTTCACTCTACGTCCATGTCCCGTTCTGCTTTCGCAAATGCGATTACTGCGCATTTTATTCGTTGGGGAGCAGCACAGCCGAACAACATGACGCATACCTGAAGCGCATTCAGGAGGAATTCAGGGACAATCAGCGGCATTGCCAGCCTTTGCAGTCCGTGTTCATCGGCGGCGGCACGCCGACGGCACTCTCGCCCGACGAACTGTCCTGCTTGCTCACGTCCATAAAGGATTCATTCATACTGGCCGACAACTGCGAATGGACATGCGAGTGTACGCCCGATTCGCTGTCAGACAGCATCATCGCAGTCATGGCAGAACATGGCGTCAACAGAGTTTCCATCGGCATCCAGTCATTCCATGAAGACGAACTGACGGCCATCGGCCGCCGCAGTTCCATCCGCAATCTGGAGCAGATTGTTGGCAGACTTAGACGTTCAGGCATTGGCAATATCAATTTCGACTTCATTTTCCTGATTCCAGGCCAGACACCTGAGACATTCGCCGATTCACTCCACAAGGCCGTCGCCCTCGCCCCGACACACGTTTCCACATACGCCCTGACCCGAGAGGAGCACTCCATTTTGGCAAAACGCCTGGAAGTTGTTGACGATACGTTTTTTGAACAGTTCTGGGATACTGCGGATACCGTTCTCGGCAATGCAGGCCTTCATCGTTATGAAATCTCCAATTTCTCAAGGGAAGGATTCCATTGCAAGCACAACGACGATATCTGGCATGGTCAGACATACTTGGGCTGCGGCCCAGCCGCAACGTCCTTTGATGGGACAACCCGTTATACGCAACCCGCAAATTTCACCCAATGGCTTAACCACGTGTCGCCAGAACAGGATTGCCTCTCACCCCACGACCGCGCTTGTGAAATTCTGGCTTTTGGCATGAGAACTCTCAATGGCTGGAAATGGAGCGATTTCACTGAACTGACAGGCTATTCCCCTACTGAACTGCGGGCAGAACAACTAAAAAAACTACATGTCAAAGGACTGATTGAACTTGATGACGAAGGTGCGCGCCCCACGCGGCTCGGCCTGCTCTTCAACGACGATGTCCTTGCAGAACTCATTTGATTTTTTGGACTAAAAAACTCATGAAACAACGACTATTCGATGCCTTAAAACACGCCAACGCAGATTATGTCTCCATCCGAATCGACGACGTGGACAATACAAGTCTCGTCTTCCGTGGAAAGGACCTTGATTCCACGGCGACAAGCCATGCGCTCGGCGGCGTCATCACAGCCTGCAAAAATGGTGGCTGGGGGACAGTGACTTTTTCTTCTCTGGACAACCTCGGCGAACGTGTGCGCGATGCCTGCGATTGTGCGGCGCTTGTTGCCGCCGAGACCACGCAGTTAGCGGAAGTCGATGTCCCAGAAGAAATCATTTCGCCAATAGAATTCATCAACGATTACCGTGGCATTTCTTTTGACACAAAACTTGCCATCGTCAACGACTACAACAAAATCCTGCTCCAATCGGCACCTAACATCCAGTCAAGCATCGCGCATTATTCCGAAGCATTTAGAAAAACCTATTTTGCCTCGACTCGCGGCAACTACTTCATGGAAGAACGCCCGCGAATCATTTTGTCTTTGTGCGCTATCGCACGCGACGGGTCGCTCGTCCAGCGGGCGCACCGCAGTTTCTCCTCCTCCAACGACTACAACATCATCCTGAACCGCCAGGACGTCGCCAAGGAACTCGCCCAAAGGGCCAATGACCTCCTCCGCGCCCCCCAATGCCCTGGCGGAAAATTCACCGTCGTCCTCGACAACGGCATGACAGGGCTCTTTACCCATGAGGCATTCGGGCATCTCTCAGAAGCGGATTTCCTCTATGAAAATCCAGACATGCGCGAATTGATGAAAATCGGTCGCGTCATGGGGCCACCTGAACTGTCGATCACCGATGACGGCTCATTGGGAAGACTGCTAGCGACCCACCGCGTCGATGACGAGGGGACGCCGACCAGCCGAACGGAACTCATAAAAAACGGCGTTCTCAACGCACATCTGCATTCCCTTGAAACCGCCGCAAAAATGAATGAACCGCCAACGGGAAACGCCCGCGCCATTTCATACGGCTTCGCGCCAATCGTCCGTATGACAAATACCTTCCTTGAACCTGGAAAACTGAAGAAAGAACAACTGTTCGAGGGCATTGAGGACGGCATCTACGTCTGCGGCGGCAAAGGCGGCATGACACAGATGGAAATGTTCACCTTTACAGCTTCCTATGGCTATCGAATCCGACATGGGAAAATCTGCGAACTGCTGCGGGATGTCACGCTCACAGGCAACGTCTTCCAGACGCTTCATGACATTGAGGGCATTGCCGACGACCTCGTCATTTTGGAGCAAGGCGGCGGATGCGGCAAAGGCGGCCAGTCCCCCCTGCCTGTCACCGACGGCGGGCCGCATGTCCGAATCCATGACGTCGTCATTGGAGGCAAATGAAACGCTGGCAACCACTTAGAAAGACAAAAGACCATGCTTGAAAAACTAAAACAATACAAAGAATCCATGTATGAGGCGATGGCCCAGGCGGAAAACCTAGGAGCCAGTGCCGTCAAAATCAGTTTCGACCATGACGAGGGCATTTCCGCTTCTTACGAAAGCGGACGACTAAAATACGCCGACGCATCCGAATCCATGGCTTTTGCCATCCTTGTCATCGTTGACGGTAAATTCGGCAAGGCCGCGGCAAACCAGCCAGAGACTCTCAATGAAATGGTCAGACGCGCAGTCAAACTCGCGGAAACAGGTGCCCCAGCCCATTTTGCGACATTCCCGAAACCTGCCATGAAATACGATGGCATCCAGAGTTTCGACCAGGCGACAGCCGAACTTCCACGCACGCGAATCGTCGAGGACTGCGGCAAACTGGTCGATGCAATCAAATCGCTTCATCCTTCAATGGTTGTGAATGCGGCTGGCTCGCGAATCGTCGCTGAAAGTCTAACCATCAACAATGCAGGGCTCTATGACGAATTTCAAGAGTCATCTTGGAAAATTGGCGCGGGGTTCTCCAAGACCACTGGCACGGATATGCTATTCTGCAGCGCCGCGCGAGGCTGGGGAAAACTGGATGAGCATTACGACCTGGACTACATCGTCAATACCGTGACAGAAAACTACAAAAACGCATCAAGAATCGCAAGACTGCCCGATGGAAAATATCCCCTGCTCCTGCCGCCGAAGTTCGTCCAACGTTTTCTGGCCCCCGTCAAAATGGGTCTCAACGGCTTCAATGTCTATTTAGGGACCTCTCCCCTCAAGGACAAACTTGGCCAGACGCCATTTGACAGCAGTTTCTCCCTCTAT
>JAGCTA010000502.1 GCA_017963875.1 Victivallales bacterium
CTGCGAAACATAGAGACCATCTTGGATGACCTCGCGAAGAACATCCAGAAGGAACTGGAAGTCCCCGCACCAGAACTGCAGCTGACATTCGATTTCTTCAACGAGATGGAAAAGCAACAGTATCAGAAGGACTTGAATGCCCTGCGAGCCCGTCTGGAGCGCATCCCCGAAGAGAAAATTCAGGAAAAGGCTGTCATTGAAAGACACTATGCGGACGCAGTGCCGCGCACATTCCCCGTGGCCGTGGTGTTCTTCGTGCCGAAAACGCAGGAATGGGGGTGCTGAATATGAAGAAAGCGTCATCAAAACATACAAACTGGCTTCCGCTGATTGATGTCTCAGGGCCGTTCCTGACGGCTGGAGTCTTGGACGGCGTGTTCCCGCAGGGGCTGGAGGCCGTCTATCCAGAGGCAAAGCAGCGTCTTCGCTCCTGCTGGGAGGAATGGACGGAGGCCGTTGATGAGCGCGATTCCGAACTGCTTGCCATCCATAGGGAATGGTGCAGGAGCGTTCTTGCCGAGTTTCTGGAAATGCCTTCTGAAGTTCTGGTCTCGGGAGAGAAGTGGTCCGTCTCCAACGAGACAGGCACGGCGCAGTACTCGCCGCAACTCTGCCTGGTTGACACGGAGGGGAAGCCAATGCTGTTTATCGACGTCTATCCTCCCTCCACCGATCTGAATGGAATGTTGCGCCAGGAGGAGTGGACGGCATCCCCTGTCGAGCGGATGACCCGCCTGTGCCGCAGCCACTCGGTGCGCCAAGGCCTTCTGACCAACGGTGAGGCCTGGACGCTGGTCAACGCCCCGCAGGACTCCCTGTCGGGCACTGCCACGTGGTACGCGCGTCTGTGGCTCCAGGAGCCACAGACGCTTCGCGCATTCAGTTCCCTGCTAAATGTCTCGCGTTTCTTCGGCCCTGCGCAGGAGACCTTGCCTGCCTTGCTGGACGAATCGCTTGTCCACCAGGAGGAGGTCACGGACACCTTGGGAAGCCAGGTGCGCAGCGCGGTGGAGGTCCTTATCCAAGGACTGGACAAGGCGGACGAGCGGCACAACCGCGAACTGCTGAAGGACGTCTCCTCGACCGAGCTCTATGAGGCTGGCCTGACGGTGATGATGCGGCTGGTCTTCCTGCTCTGCGCCGAAGAGCGCGGCTTGCTTCTGGACGATGAGCGTTATGAGGCCTATTACTCCATTTCCGTCCTGCGCGAGCAATTGGCCGCCGAGGCCGACCGCTACGGCGAGGAGATTCTGGAGCGGCGTTATGATGCCTGGGCGCGTCTGTTGGCGCTGTTCCGCGCCATTTATGCGGGCATTGAGCATCCCGAACTGCGCCTGCCAGCGTTGGGCGGCTCTGCATTTGATCCAGACAAGTATCCTTTCCTGGAGGGACGCGCCAAGGGAACGAGCTGGCGGCTTGCCAATCCTCCTGCGTTGCCCATTGACAACCGCACCGTCCTTCTGCTCCTGAACTCGCTCCAGATTCTGGAGCAGGCTGGCGGGGCGCTTCGCCTCTCCTATCGTTCGCTGGACGTGGAATCCATCGGGCACATCTACGAGGGGCTTCTGGAATATACCGCGAAGAAAGCGCCTGAAATCACATTGGGGCTTATCGGATCTGCCAAGGTGCAGTTGCCCAACGCGAGCCTTCCCGAACTGGAAGCCCTTGCATTGTTTGACGAGCGGAAACTCTACGCAAAGGTGAAGGAACTGACCGAGCGAGGCGAAGCGACAATCAAGAATAGCTACAACAAAGAGATTTCCCCTGAACTGCTGGAGAAGCTGACCACCGTATGCGGCGGTGACAATGGCCTGCTGGAGCGCATCAGGCCATTCGCCAACTGGCTGCGGACCGATGCGTGGGGGATGCCTCTGGTCTATCCCAAAGGCTCGTTTATGGTCACGCCTGGCCAGGACCGACGCGACACGGGGACGCACTACACGCCAAAGACGCTGACGGTGAAGATTGTCGAGCGCACCTTGGAGCCGCTGGTCTATGAGGGACCTTCCGAGGGGTTTCCCAGAAAGGATTGGCGCTTGAAGTCGCCAGCGGAACTGCTTTCTTTGAAGGTGTGCGACCCCGCAATGGGCTCTGGCGCGTTTCTGGTTCAAAGTTGCCGCTATCTGGGCGAGCGGCTCTGCGAGGCTTGGGGACTGGCCGAGGCCGATGGCAAGTTCGTCACCTCGACTGGCGAGGTTCACGACACCGCCAATGCGGAGCCGATGAGCGCATTGGCGGACGAGCGTCTGAACGAGGCGAGGCGGCTTGTGGCCGAGAAGTGCCTCTATGGCGTTGACATCAATCCACTCGCAGTCGAGTTGGCAAAACTCTCCATTTGGCTCGTCACCATCTCCAAGGGGCGGCCATTCGCCTTCCTCGACCACAATTTCAAGAGCGGCGACAGTCTTCTCGGACTTGCTGACTTGGAGCAACTGCGCAAGTTCTCGTTGGAGCCGCAGACGAAGAAAGGTCAGTTTCTCTTTGGCGAACGAGAGTTTTCCGACAGGGTGAATGAGATTGTTGACCTGCGTAAGGAAATCTCCTCCACCGTCATTCGCGATATCACGGACGTACATCGGATGGAAGACCAGAACGCCCTCGCCAATCAGAAACTGGAGCGGATGAAATTACTTGCCGACCTTTTCGTCGGGTCTTTGCTAACTTTCCAGGGCGATATGGGCAAGCCACGAGATAGGCAGAAAATTGATGATGCTTTGGACGGCCTCTCATCGTTTGCCAATGATATCCTGAATGATCCAGAGGAGAAAATTCAACTCTGGCGAAAAGAAGTCCGAGAAAAACTCTCTGTGGATTTGCCAGCTGGCAAATTGCCACGCATTCCTTTCCATTGGTCACTTGAGTTCCCAGAGGTTTTTGCCCAAGGCGGTTTTGACGCCATCATGGGCAATCCCCCGTTCAGCGGTGGACAGCATCTCACAGGAACGCTGGGAACCGCCTTCCGCAACTACCTCGTCAATTTCATCGCTGACGGAACGAAGGGTTCTGCTGACCTCTGCGCCTACTTCTACCTACGGGCGTTTGCGCTCCTCAAGGAAGGCGGAGTCTTCGGCCTCATTGCCTGCAACACCATCGCAGAGGGCGACACTCGTCAAGTCGGTCTGGAACGGATGGTCAAACAGGGCGGCTCCATCATCGCTGCCAATCCCAATATGCCTTGGCCAGGAACCGCCGCTGTTGTCATCTCGTTGGTCTTCTTCTGGAAAGACATAATCGTCGGGCATATCCATCAGTTAGCAGTAGACAATGGCATGACAGCACATAATACAATGCCCGATGGCCATTGGCACGGTCTTGTCTATTTCAATGACCAGCCAGCGGAAACCATTTCACCATTTCTTTCACAGCAGGAGGAATGGTCTCCAAAGGTGCTCAAGGCCAATGCCAACCAATCCTTCCAGGGTTCCATCGTGCTGGGGCTTGGTTTTACGATGTCCGAGGAAGAGGCTCAGGCATTCATTGCCAAAGACCCGAAGAATGCGGAAGTCCTCTTCCCATATCTCAACGGTGAGGACTTGAATTCCTCACCCGAACAAAAGGCCTCCCGCTGGATCATCAACTTCTTCGACTGGCCACTTGACCGCGATGCGGACGGCTCTTGGGAGCGTTCAGACGAGAGAAAACGCAAGGCGTTCCTTTCCAGTGGCCACGTCCCCGCCGACTATCCCAACCGTGTCGCAACGGATTTTCCAGAACTACTGGCTATCGTAGAGGAAAAGGTCAAGCCTGAAAGAGATAAAAACAACCGTGCAACTTATCGAAAGTTCTGGTGGCACTATGCTGAAAAGCGTCCTGCATTTTATCACACCATCGGTCGTGGAACCACATTCGCCCAGCATCCCAAAGGGTGGATAAGAGATAATACGATTGACAAAGTGTTAGTCACTACGTTGCATACACGCTTTTTCTCACCTTCTTTCATTTCAAACAATACTGTTTTTTCTCATGCTCTTGGGATTTTCCATTTTTCTGCATTGAATAATGCTTATTTATTTAGTTCAATCATTCAAGATTGGGTTTGGAAATTAGGTTCGCGGTTAGGAGCCTCAACTGTTCGTTTCACTCCTTCTGACTGCTTTGAAACTTTTCCATTTCCACGGGAAGGGGCTCTGCTGGAACCGTTAGGCCAGTCATACGATGAACTTCGCCGAAATATTATGTTGTGGGATGGCATTGGTCTCACAACACTCTACAACGCCTTCCACAATCCCGAGAACCACGATTCACGTTACGAGGAATTGAGACGGCTTCAGCGCGAAATCGACATAGCCGTCCGCGATGCGTATGGTTGGAGTGACATTGACTTGGAGCACGGCTTCCACGCCGTGAGTTACCTTCCCGAAAATGACAACATCCGCTACACCATCAGCGAATCCGCCCGTGTTGAAATACTAAAACGCCTGGCCAAACTTAACCATGATCGCTGGGAGGAGGAACAGAAAAATGGGTGATGACCTTTTACAACTTATGAAGAAGCAACCTCATATTATGCTTTTAGGCGCGGGTGCAAGCGTGGCAGTAATGAAAGACCTTGGTCTTACAGCACCGTCTCCAATGAAAGGGTTCTTGAAAAATGCGGGTTTGGAAGATTGTCTCAAGGGTGTGACTCTTAAGACAAAATCAGATAATCTTGAAGATATATATCAAGAGTTGTGTGTTTCTCCAGAACACAAGGATATTTGCCAGAAATTGGAATTGGGCATCGTTGAGTATATGCGTGGATTTCATCTACCCAAAGGCAGGCTATCCATCTATGAGAGAATCATTCTTTCGATGACTGGTAATGACCGCATTTACAGTTTCAATTGGGATCCATTGTTGCCAGAAGCATTTGCAAATGTTCTTGATGCCTATCGTCAATGGTTGATACCCACTCCTCAAGAGCATTTACCTGAAATCCATTACCTGCATGGAAATGTAGCAGTTGGTTATTGTGCAGAGCATGAAAACCTAGAAGATGGCTTTTCGGGAAGAAAATGTACACAATGCGGAAAGACATATATAGACACTGAACTGTTGTATCCAAATGGGAAAAAAGTGCCGACAGATTGTTATGGAAAAACTGTTTTTAATTGGTTTAAAGAGGATTTATTTCGAAGTCCATTCCTAACTGTTTTTGGCTATTCGGCACCAGATGCTGACAATGACTATATAGCCGATATCCTTTCCAATTGGAAAGGAACGCAGTATGGGAATTTGTTCTTTAAGCATATAGAGGTGATAGATATTGCCCACGGCAATCATTTATGGAGAAAGTGGCGTCCGTTTTACAAGGACCGCTCTTATTTTTCATATTACAAGGCAATATCAAAAAGTTACCTTTTTAACCATCCGAGAACAATGATAAACGACTGGATTGAGGAAAAATATAACGGGAATTGGAATATTCCGAAAAATCCCTTGCCTCGAATAAATAAATGGACTGATGCCTTGCGCTTTTTCCGTCCATTATTGCAGGAAAGCTTTTAGCATGAAAATGGATTGGTTCAATACAATGGAAAACCAGCACACAGAATGGGAGGAGACGTGGCGGAATGAGTACCTGAAGGAGTTCTGCACCGTCGCAAACCACTTCTGGTTTATAACAGTGAGGTAATGTATGTCAAAGAGTTTCTCAACATTTGAAAAAGTTTTTCTAAAGAAACTTGTTCAATACAATAAAGACCAAATAGAAAAGAAGGTTTTTTTATATGAAATCTCTTCTTTTATGATTGACAAGATCATTGGTGATGAGTGGATTGCCTTAAGAGATAGTGTCGCGGTTGAGCCATCAATTAAGCACCATAAAACTATCAAACTATTAGTACCCAAAAGTTCTTCTGTTGATTACGCATTTTCTACTTACCATTCTTTTTATTGTATTATTTTCTTGCTGTTATGGCTTGAGGAATCACGTTTTGTTTCATTCGCACCCTATACTGATATTGGGGATGGAGAAGATATTTGTAAACAACCATTACCAAACGAAGATGGATATATACCATTTAAGATTCCCCAAGACGAACAATTTATAGACAATGTTTGTCGTGTTTTATTTGGCAAGTGTTTTGTTAATAAAACATTGTATGAATTTGTTTCCAATGACTTTAGAACAGCTGAGGAAGTTTTAGCACATAAAAATATACGTTTAGCTTGGATAGCAATAATTGCTTCAGCATTGATTTCCACATGTATTGGTGTATGCCAAATAGCATATTCAAAAGCAGGTCCTAAGTCTGATGCAATATTACGTCATGTACAAAAAAGCGCACAAAAGAAAAAAACAGGAATTTAT
Source organism: Victivallales bacterium (assembly GCA_017963875.1). Next base: position 6,293 of record JAGCTA010000502.1, read on the forward strand.
GACATATCAATTAGTGGAACTGTTTCAAACAGTTTAATAATTGTGGATGATAATACAAACGAAGCCCAAAGTAGATTTATTAACAAAGCAAAAGAGGTTGAAGAATCAATTGATGCTCAAAAGGATAAATCATCAGATAACCTTTTCAAGAGCAAAGATCCTTAATTGATAATCAATAATCGCTTTTAATTGCAAGCAAAATTCAGGAGATAGCATGAGAAAATTCACTGATTTCGAGAAACTGGTCATTAATCACCTTGTTAAATGTCTTAAAGAAGGACAAGGACCATTTTTTAATTTTACTCAGCTATTGGCAAATGAACTATTAACGAACTATGATTTTCTTTTGGTTGACGAGAAAGATGGTATTGGTGATGCCTACATCTGCTACGATAGTAAATTGGATAAATATTCTATTAATGATGGTATTTATCAAATAATCACATTATTGTTTTTAGTTGATTGGTTAGAGAAAGATAATTTCATATCTTTTATTTCATCTTGTAGAACTCACAAAGACACATTAATTGCTCGTGGTTTTATTTCTGATAAATATGATAATACTAATGGCAAGTTTTATAGTTCCAAGATGAATGGATATTATCAACGGACTTCGCACAATCCTTTAGGTACATTTATAGCACTTGAGAAGTTTGAAAAAACTAATGGCACTTATGAACAAACTCATAAATATGATATTCAAAGAATAAGTTCTCAAAGCAATATTCTTCCTGTATTGTTAAAAATACTATATAACGATTTCATAATAAACTATTCTCTAGTTGATTTTGTAAACAATGATTTAAAATCATTTGAAGAAATAGAAGCAGAAGAAAATCATAAGGAAGCAAAACAGGCCATATTAGAAGCACAGGAAGCAAACAAGCTTTCTAAGAAAAGTATCCAAAAAGCTGACATTAGCATTGAAAAAGCAAATACAGGCAATAAAAGGGCTTTTTTGGCACTTGTTGTTGCTATTGTTGTTGGAATGCTTCAAATATTCATTGGTTTCTTGCAATTAAGACCCGATTTGGCTTTTGGAATGTTTAGAAGGCCCTTAACTCAAATTGAAGCTTATGACAAAGGAACAGAAAAAACGTTAAATGATAATCAGTCAGTTGAATATAGAAATGATGATCTAACGTCGGATAATAACTTGATAATAAGCGGGAGAATAAATAATAGTACTATTATTATTGGAGGAAATAGAGCACTGACAGAAAAGAAATATGGGTATAATGAAACAAATTCAGATGATGGGAGAGAGACTTTCATGGAGAATAACGCAATGAAAACGTCAAATGATACTATAAGCAAATCTTTGAAAACGCCTTCAGAGACAAAAGCAACAATAACTGGTCCACAGGTTAACACCCAAGATGACAATCCTTAAAAGAAATCATACATATGTTGTTTTGGAAAGATGCAAAAATCGACAACAGTAACTTCTTCTGCTTTTTGAATGAAACATTAGATATGTTTATGCGATGAGGAAAAACAGTGCAAAACCTTGCACATAGAATGGAGTAAAAGTTGGAAGAATAAGAACAAGAGAAATGAGGTTTGTGAACACCGACGGTGAGGATGCCGTCCGACACTTCCTTGAACATAACGGAGAACAACAATGAACGAGATTAAACGCATAACGGTAAAGGGATTCAAGTCCATCAGGTCGCTGGTGGATTTTGAGTTGGGGCGTCTCAATGTGATTGTCGGGGCGAACGGCTCTGGCAAGAGCAATCTGATGCAGATGTTCGAGATGCTGTTCGCGATGTCGTATGGCGGTTTCCAGGAGTATGTGCTGAAGAACGGGGAGAACAATTACTTCTTCCATAACGGCATAAGGGTGACAAAGGAAATCGGCATCGGCCTGGACTGCGTGAAGGACGACGCTCCCATAACCTACGAGTTGAAGCTGACCCCCGCACCAAATCGTCTGCTTCTGCAGGAGCGTTGCTTAACCAATGGCAAAGATGTGGAATTCTCCCCGCCCGCCTTGGAAAGCACAATGCTGAAGAGCAAGGGCATTGGAGGATTTCCTTGGCACGTCTATCATTTTTACGACACCACCCTTCTGTCCGATTCTAGGTCTTCGTCATCCATTGAGGATTTCTTCTACCTGCGAAGCCAGGGAGAGAACATAGCTGCTTTTCTGCTTCATTTGAGGCAAAAACATTCTTGGCATTACCATGACATCGTTTCGACAGTTCAGACAGCGTTGCCCTTCTTTGAGGGGTTCGAATTCATAGTTTATCAGGCGGGTTCTGCTAGCAAAGTGAAACTAGCCTGGACTCAAAAAGGCTGCGATGAAGTGATGCTTCCCTGGCAGTTCTCCGATGGCTCGCTTCGGTTCATCTGCCTCGCGGCGGCATTGTGCCAGCCAGAGCCACCTGAACTGATGGTGATAGACGAGCCTGAGCTAGGGCTTCATCCAGAGGCAATCGAACTTCTTGCCGAAATGATTGAGGCGGCCTCAACGCGGACGCAGGTCATCGTTTTGACCCAGTCGCCGCAATTGCTGAACCATTTCTCCATTGACGACATCATCGTGGCCAAGAGAAAGGACGGCAGTTCCACCTACGAACGGCTTGACGAAAAGGACTTCAAGGATTGGCTTGACGACTACAGCGTCGGCGAGCTTTGGCAGAAGAACGTCATCCAGGGAGGGAGCGCAAATGAATAAGTGGATGACTCTGCAAATCATCGTTGAAGGCCTGACGGAGCAGAACTTCGTCAATGACCTGCTTGTGGATTATCTTGCCCAACATAACATCGCTGTTCACGCAAGCCAAGTCAGCAAGCCACAGCAGAAAGGCGGCGACATTCGCTTCGAGCGCGTGAAGACGGACGTCCTGACATTCCTGCGTCAGCGCAATGACATCATCGTCAGCACGTTTGTTGATTATTACGGTCTCCACCAATGGCCAGGGCTTGAGGAAATATCCTCTGGAATGTCGCCCCCGGCAATCGTAGACAAACTGAACGGAAGCGCTGTCCTTTTACTTGCCCGGGAGTATCCTGAATTGCGTGTCGAGGAACGGTTCATCCCCTACTTATCCATGCACGAGTTCGAGGCGCTCCTCTTCAGCGACACAGAGGTTCTGTCCGAAGAGTTGAACACTTCCAGAAAGGCCTTTGAGGATGTCCTGGCCGACTGCGGCTCCCCCGAGCAAATCAACACCGTACGGGAAACATCCCCGTCCCATCGGCTGAAGGCATTGTCCCAGGGGCGATACAAGAAGTCAAGCACTGGCATCCGCATTGCGAAGAGAATCGGAATCGAGAGAATCCGCGAGCAGTGTCCAATCTTTGATGCCTGGCTGAAGAAAATTGAACAACTAGCCACGAAGTGAGAACCAATATGAAAAGCGGAACGAAAGGCGACATGAGCAACACCGCCAAGCCAGAGGCCCAAGAGGCGCGGACCTGGCTTTGGTGCGCTCCCTTCGAACACTTCCATTGCGACCTTCTGTTTCCCACTGACGAGGTGGACAAGGCATTGGTGTATCCAGCCAGTGGCGATGGTCTGTTGCTTGCTGACGGCGAGAAAGCCGTGGGCATCAGGCGCATCTATTTGGCGAGGCATATTGATGGCGGGCTGCGGTTCTATTTCGACCGCATCGCCGACTTTACCGAACCATTGCCGCTTTCCAGCATCTCCGTCAATCCTTCCAATATCGGTGACGATAACGGCCAGCGCTTATCTGTACTGCCCTTGGAAAAGGACAAGTTCGCCCACGCATTGCAACTGAACAACCTTCCCGTCTTCGAGGAACTCCCCGAACTGGACTACGGAGATGCAAAGAACCAGTCATACGTGAGGGAACTGCTGCAATTGGCGATGAGCGACGACCTGCTTGGACCTGCGCTTGGTGAACACGAGGAAATCGTCGGGATGAGCGTTAGGGACCGTTATCTCGTCGGGAAGCTGTCGCCCAAAGTTCCGCCAGACGAACGTGGTGAGACGAATCCCTACGGCAGTCAGGAGAGGTCGGAGATAGCGTCGAGCCAGCAGAATCTACGGTCGGCGAGCAACGCGGAACATCAGCCCATCGCCGACCTTGCCACATCCGATTTGGATGACGAGCAGGACGATCATCCCATTGACATCAAGGACAGC
>JAGCTA010000503.1 GCA_017963875.1 Victivallales bacterium
ATTGTTTTCCAGCCAGAAGTCGCCGATGAAAAAGAGGTGATTGAGAATGTTCGTGTGAAAGAGGGGGGCGAGGCCATTGAGACAAGCCAGCCGCTTGAAGGTTATGTTGATATCCAGGTGAAGGTGATGCGCGATGATGTCGGCGGAGGTTATTTTCAAGTGTTGATTCAGCCGAATGAAAAAAGTGCGGAACTCAATGATGTCTCGAAGGACGTGCTGTTTATCATCGACCATTCTGGAAGTATTCGCGAAGGGCGCCTGAGGCAGTTCAAGCGAATCACGTTGGAGGCCTTGGCTTATCTGAATCCAACGGATCGTTTCAATATCGTCTCCTTTGCAGGGAAATCAGAGACTTTGTTCGACAGTTACGTATCGCCGACACAGGATAACGTCCAGAAGGCTTGGAAATATGTCAACCGTCTGGCTAGCACTGGAACGACGGATGTTTTTGGCGGTGTCGGGCCGTATGTGAAACGAGGCAATGGCGATACGACGCGCCCGTTGATTGTCTTCCTGATGACGGATGGCCAGTCAACGATATCCATGCACCGCAGTGCTGACCAGGAAGTCGATAACCGCAAGGCGAATGATGTCCTCAAGGCGATTGCCTCATCAAATCCAGGGAATGTTTCGATATATCCGTTCAGCGCGGGCAAGGACTCGAATCGCATGCTCATGGATTTCATGGCGCGCTTGAATGGCGGAATGCCGTTTCATGCGCCCAGGGGGGATAATTTCCGTGCGGAACTGTCGTCCTACATGCGAACTCATTTGAGTTTTGTAGTCCGTAATTTCCGATATATTGCGGAGGGGCATTTGGCGGAGGACATCTACCCAAAGACGTTGCCTCATCTCTATCGAAACGAATCGTTGGCGTTGTATGGAAAATTCGGCCCTGCCGACGATGAACTCGTGCTGACGTTGTTCGGCTATGACGCACAGGGAAAACTGCGCAATCTGGTCTTCAAGAGGAAATTCTCTGAATGCGAAGAGATTGAGCAGGACTCTATGGAAAGCGAAATCGTGAGTCTCCGTGAGCAATGGACTGCCCAGAAGGCATTGCACTTGCTTGCAGAGTGGGTGAATTCATACGATCCGTCAAAGGACAGCCATCCCGAACAGCGGCAACGTCGGCGGGAGTTGAACCAGTTGATGGGAACGATAAACGCGTTTTCAAAATATTCTGCTTTGTTGCAATGAGGTAGAGCAGACATGCTTTCGCGATGGCCATGAAGCCATGGCGCTGAGGAATTGACAAAATAATAGAAGAACAGAAGAGGAAGAATGATGACGGAGCGACCGTTGATGGTGGCAATGGATTTGGAAGGCGTTCTAGTGCCTGAAATATGGATTGCCTTTGCTGAGAAAACTGGCTTTAATGAATTTCGTATGACGACACGCGACTGTCCAGATTACGCTTTTCTGATGAAGCGGCGTCTCGCCGCCTTGAAGGAGCATGGCCTGAAGTTGAAGGACATACAGGAAGTCATTGACGGCATGGAGCCTTTTGAAGGTTCCGTCGAATACATCCAATGGCTTCGTGAGCGGAACTACCAGGCTGTCATCCTCTCTGATACCTTCTATCAGTTCGCCCAGCCGTTCATGAGAAAACTTGGCTGGCCGACATTGTTCTGCAATGACCTTGTCGTTGATTCAGAGGGGAATGTGACTGACTATCGGCTGAGGCTGCCTGATGGGAAACGACATGCCGCGCTCGGCTTCAAGCAGTTGAATTTCAATGTCGTGGCGATGGGGGATTCGTACAATGATACCGCCATGCTCAAGGAAGCGGATTTGGGGATTCTCTTCAGACCTGCGGAAGCCGTTCAAAAACAATGTCCTCAATTTCCAGTTGTCACTACATACGAAGAACTTGAAGCACTGATTACTCAATATGTCCGCTGAAACAACAAACAACAAAGGGGAGACTGAAAAGCAGGACAATCCCCTGAAGTCTGAATTGCAGAATCCTTTGATTTCAGGCAAAACGGTAGTCATGGCTGCGGATGAGCAGCCTCGTCCCCGTCGTTGCGGCGTATGCGGAGCAACGTTGCCAAGCAAGATTCCTCCTGGGGAGCCGTTGCGCTGTCTTTCCTGTGGGTGGGAATTCGGTAGCGACGATGGAGAACCCGAAGGCTTTGAACTGGACGGCAAATATGTGATTGAGCGAGCGTTGGGTAGTGGCGGCTTTGGCAAGATTTTCCTCTGCCATCCATCGGCTTCCCCTGAAAAGAAACTAGTCCTCAAAATGCTTCGAGATGTAGGCGAGGAGAGGAACCGTGTCCGTTTTGAGCGTGAGGCGCGATATCTCATGTCGATGGAGCATCCGAGCATCGTCAAGGTTTACGATTTCCTGTTTGACGGTCAAGTCTATTACACGGTCATGGAGTACATTGACGGTCATGATTTGGTCTATCTTCGCTCACGCAATGAATTCAGCGAGGAGGGAGTTCTCATTATAGCGAAAGTCGTTTCGCAGGCACTGGCATACGCCTGGGATAGTTTCCGAATCATCCACAGGGATATCAAACCAGAGAATATCATGGTGGATGGTGACAACAACGTGCGTCTGCTTGATTTCGGGCTGTCAAAGAGGCAGGACGATTCAGCGTCTGGAATGACAGGGGATTTTGCCTGCATGGGGTCGCCTGGCTACATGAGCCCAGAGCAGTATCAAGATTCAACGCACGTTGATTTTCGTGCGGACATGTTTTCTCTTGGTGCCACAATGTACTATCTGTTCACGGGAGAAAAGCCGTTTTCAGGGAAAAACATGCTGGAGTTATTCCAGAATACGATGCAGAATTCTCCAAACATGGATTCGCTTTATCCAGAATTCTGCTCGAAAGGCTGTGCCAAGTTCATTTTGAGACTGATGCATACGGACAGAGGCAGACGGTATGCTTCCTATAGTGCCTTGCAGAAAGACTTGGATCGGCTAATTCAGAAGGCTCGTTTGAACGTGAGGACAGGTTCAGACGCGGATTTGTCTCTGAATTCAGGGAGTCCCTGGCGCACTTTTAGGCGCTGGATTGAGAGGTTGTTTCATTTGTGAATTCGGGCGTTTCGACTTGCCATTGATGCCGCTGAAACGAATGATGCACGCAACGATAAGAAAGGCAAGTATGGTCGAAAGAAGTATAAAGAGAATGTGGAAGACGCGTGTCGCGGTAGATTGCGTCTGACGTATCCTCGCCTGCATTTCCGCTTCGTTCTTCGCCTTTGCCTCCTCGCGTGCCTTGACCATGCGATCAAGATTGAGACGGCTGGCATTGCCGCTGCCATGGTGGTTTTCTGGCACTTGATCAAGCGCATTGATTTTTTGCAGCAGGTCTTCGGCGTTTTGTGGCCGTTTATTGGGATCCTTTGCCATCATGTGCTCAATGAGCAAAACAAAATTCGGGGACAGGTCGGGGCGTTTCTTGGATAGCGGCTCAGGCTTTTTCTTAATGACATTGAGCATGATTTCCACAGGGCTTTTCCCTGAAAACGGAGGAATGCCTGTTGCCAGATGATAAAGTGTTGCTCCAAGAGAATATATGTCTGAACGGGCATCTGTCTGATGAGCATCCGTGCATTGTTCAGGACTGGCGTAGGCTGGCGTCCCGATGGCGGCCTGGGTCATGGTCAGGGTAGCATCCGAAGATTCCAGACGGGCGATTCCCAAGTCGGCCAGTTTGATTTCGCCTGTGATACTGCGAATGATATTGGACGGCTTGATGTCTCTGTGGACAATCTTGTTTTCCGCCAGCACGACAAGTGCCTGTGCAACTTGCTGTGCAATGAAGCGCATGTCTTTCTCCGTGAACCTTCCTTTATCAAGCAAAATGTTTGTAAGAGTCTTTCCGTCAACATAATCCATCGCAAGGAAAAGATATCCAGTTTCGCCGTCAGTTCCTGCGTCAAATACTCGGACAATATTGGGGCTGTTGAGGTTGTAGGCTAGTTTTGCCTCTCTGAGAAAGCGTTTGACAAGAACAGGATTGTCCTTGAAGAATGCTGGCTTCATGATTTTCAAAGCGCAGTTCTGGTGGAGCAGAATATGTTCCGCCAGATAGACTTCAGCCATTCCGCCTTGCCCTATTGGCTTGATAATGCGGTATTTGTCAAAGAGAACCTCTGGATCGAGAAGCCAATGAGGCGTATTTTGCTGTGCAACGATGATCTCCTCGTGATGATTTTCATCCAATTCCCCGAAGGTGAAGTCCGTTCCAAAAGGGACGACGGTGTTGCAGCGCGGACAATGAATCTCCTCGTTGCGGCAGATTAGCGGCGCTTCCAGTTTTGAATAGCATTTGGGGCAGAAAAGAAGAGCCGAATAATCGTCGCACGACTTTTCCTGTCCGCAGCGCGGACAAGTGATGCGCGTGGGAATATCGTTGTCAAAACGATAGTCGTAGCGTTGGTTGCATGACGGACAAGCCAGAATCAGTGATGGCATGACGGCTAACTCAAGAAAAAAGCTGGGGACGTTTTAATGGAATGGTCTATTCCCCAAGAGAGTAGGTTCGACCTCTCCGAGGTCGTAATTCTTTTGGGGTGGCTTCCCCCAGGTTTCGCTTCGCTCAACCTGGGGTTACTGATATTTGACCCCTACGGGGTCATTGCATTGTCGCCGTGACACGTGCAATTGTGAACCCTTGTGGGGAACAGATTGTAAGATAAAAAGACTTGATGCGAATAATAGTGGGAAAAGGGATTATTTGACTTCAGGTTTTTCATCGGTATCGGTAAAATCATTGGAGTCTGGGACATCTCCCACGAGCGTGGCGATGTTTGCCAGAGCGTCCTGATAGTCGAATTTGGCGGAAACAACCTGCGCTTCGGCGTTGGAGAGCGCCACTTGGGCATCCGTACGTTCCAATGCCGTTGATTTGCCAACGGAATACTGGGTGCTGACCAAGTCGAAATATTCCTTTGATTGCTTTTCAACTTCCTGCGCGACCTTGAATTGCTGTTGGGCAAGTTGTGCGTTTAACGATGCCGTACGGAGCAGTTGGAACAATTGCTGTTCGTATGATGTGCGGGAGGCCCTGGCGTTTTTCAGCTCAAGAGTCGCCTGCTGGATTGCAATCATGTTGCGGTTTCCGTTGAAAATGTTCTGTGTGACAGATGCGAGGCCTGTCAGGTTCCAAATCAATGGAAGACTGGGGGAGTTTCCGCTGAGAGTGGCACCCAGTTCCAGGGAGAAGGTCGGATAGAGGTCGGCGATGGTTTTGTCCACATAGATACTGGCGGCTTCCTCGGAGATTTTCAGCGAGGCAAGCGTGGGATTGCCAATGTTGGCTAGTTCAAGTAAGTCATTCACATCCAGAGAATATTCTTTTAGCGAGGCGTTGGTGACTTTGAATGATGCCTTTTCTGCCAATCCGATGGCCTTTGTCAAGGAAGCCCAGGCGATGTCGATGTTGTTTCTGGCTACATTTTCGGAAAGGATGGCGTTGTAGACATCCACCTCGGCTTTGGTTAAATCGTATGATGTTCCTGCGCCGACTTCCTTTTTCATTTTGACCTGGTCTCGGTGTTCTTCAAACTGTTTGACGGTTTCCTTTGCAACGGCTTCAAGTTCAATGGCGCGGTTCAGTTGGAAATAGGCCTTGCGGACTTCGCCGACCACGTTGTTGCGGGCGTTTTTCAGTTGCTGTAGTTTCGCCTTGTAGATTTCCATCAGTTGACGAACTTGCGCATCGGTTTTGCCGAAGTCAAAAATCATCAGTTGAAGCGAAAGGGAGCCGTTCCATGTCCCGTCCGTGTATGAACGCTGGTGATGGGCATTGCGGTTGGCGGTGGTACGCTTGTGGGAAATGCCTGCATTGATGCTTGGTAAAAAGTCAGCCTTGACTTTCTTGACGTTCAGGGCGGCGGTTTCCACATCGTTGATGGCTGTACGAATCGACGGATGGCATTTCAGGGCAATGAGTTGAAGTTCCTCCAGGCTGAATGTCTTGTCAGCAGTCAAGCCTAATTCTGCCGCAGACGGAGTGAATTCACCAGCGACAGGAGTCGTGTTGTCCTGAATGTCTCGTGCATTTTTAACCGTTTGGCAGCCGCAGAATGCAAGGATGGAAAATATGCCCAGAAGACGAATGATTTTCATTTTGTCGATAACCCTTGTCAATGTGGAAATTCCTGCCTTTCAAAATACCTATGAAAGACAAGCATCAATTGGATAATCAAGAACGATTATCTGCGGGGTGGTGGTGGCGGCAGTGGCTGTGGTCCTGGAACTCTTTGGGGAGGCATTCCTGGCCCTGGCTGCGTGTATGTGTGGGTTCTCTTTGAATCATTTTTGGGGCCCGCCTGAATGAAACGTTGCTGTTGAGGTTCGATGCGATGGTGATGATGGTGGTGGTGGCAGCCTGGGAAGATGGCCAGGGCGACCATAAGAGCAGCAAATAATAGGATGTTTTTCATGTGTTTGTCTCCTTTGATTGATTTTGCTCCTGTATCCGTTGTCCCCAACGGACAATTCTGAATTCCAAAAAATCAATATATAATATATGGCAAAAAAAACAAAAAATCCAATGAAAGAAAAGTGAAAAAGTCGAGTATTAGGCTATTGTATGGAATAAACATGGTGGTTGGTGTTTTGTGTCATAGTCAAATAGCGTGGAATGATTCTTTTTTCTAATTGCAATCGGGGAAAAAAACGCAGGTTAACTGCATTTGGGGAACTATGTCTGGCAGTGTATTTGTAGTTATACCAAGTTATAACGAGGGAACGGAATTGAGGCGTGTCGTGGAATCGGTCCTTTCCTTCGGATATACTGTCGCCGTTGTCGATGATGGCTCTGAAATACCTGCCAGCCAGCAACTTTCAGGGCTTTGTGTGCATTGTCTTCGCCATGCGGTCAATTTGGGGCAGGGGGCCGCTTTGCAGACAGGCATGGATTTCGCTAAAAAGCATGGCGCTGAGGTTGTCATTCATTTTGATGCGGATGGGCAGCATGACGTCGCGGATATTCCACGTTTTCTGGACGCCCTTTCCGATGGCGCGGATGTCGTGTTGGGGTCACGATTCATTCGGCCAGAGGATATTGCCGCAATTCCGTCGGGGCGAAGATTCATGTTGCGAATCGCACGATTTATAAATGGTCTGTTTACTGGCCTATGGCTGACGGATGCCCATAACGGTTTCCGTGCACTGAACCGCAAGGCATTGGAAAAAATAGAGTTGCGAGAAAACCGCATGGCGCATGCGACGGAAATCATCGGCCAGATTCACAAATTTGGACTGTGTGTCAAGGAGATTCCTGTCTCAATTCATTATACGGATTATTCCCTTGCCAAGGGGCAGCGCTGGACAAATTCGCTGAATATTCTGCTTGACCTCTTGCTTGACAAAATCATGTAGTATCGAATATGTGCTTCAGACTATTCAAATGAATGGAGTTATCTTTTTATGAATGTAATACAAGTTGTTCTAATTGCTTCGTTAGTGGTTGCAGGTGGCATTTCATGGCTTGTCCTGAAAAAGGCGTTGTTCATCAGAATGTTTTTCCTGTTGCAGTTTGTTTTGGGGATTGTGTTTGTCATCTGGCCTGACTTGACAACGAAAATCGCAGAGATTGTCGGTGTAGGCAGAGGCACGGATTTGTTGTTGTACGTATTGGTTGTTTTTGTATATTTTAGTGGATTGTGCATTCTTGGCAAATTTCGCCAACTTGAACATCAGCAGACGTTGCTGGTCAGGGAATTGGCGGTTCTGAAAGGCGAAAGGCAATCCACGTCCAAAGAACAGGAGAATGAGAAATGAATTATCGTGATGCAGAGCATTTTGGCTGGAGCAATGTCCGCGAGGCTGGTGTTCCTATGGGGCGGTTGCCGCTCCCAGTCCACATACCGCTCAACAAACCGTTTCAAAGCGATTTGATAATCTGCGATGCGGCGATGAATGCATGGCTGATGCCTGTGCCTCCAAATATGACAACTCATTCGGTTGAGTGCGCGCAAATACGGAATACAATGAAAGTCACTCTTGTCAGTGTGGCTTTTGGCGAGGCACCGTTTGTGCCTGAGTTCCGCCAGATAGTATGGTCGCGCGAACCTGGCGGGTACCCGATTGTGACGGGGAAACTGGATGTCAACAACATGATGTACGGATTGACATACTGTGTGGAGCCGACTTCAGGGGAACTCTATATCCATGGTTTCGCGACGAACACGGGCGAAGTCCCTTTGCCCGCCGTTTTGCGTTTTCGCCGAGCGCAGCCTGTCGAACGCGAGGTCACGGACTACCATTATGTGTCTTTCAGGTGGGATGCGGCACGATGGGAGGTCGGGGAACAGTTGGAACCGCCTGAAGTCATCGAAACGGATTTTGATGCTGAGACTGAAGCGGAATGGAACAAAACGGACGATGACTACAACAAGTATTTCGGTTGCAGTTGTCCGTATTTTGCCCATCCTGGCATGAGGCTGTATCATGGCGGCGGAGTACTGAAACTCTCGGCGGAAATCCCACCGAAGGAGACACGTGTTTTCACTATTCGAGCAGGCTTCTTTTCAAGCGTTTGCCAAAAGAACTTCACTGATATCGTCGATGGAGCGAAGCGTTACTGGGACGGTTTTCTGACAACCCAGGCGGATTTCGGAGACAATGCCGAGAATGATATTTTCCGCCAGTTCCAATGGGGGAATCTGCAATTCCTCTTGAACACATGGAAAGACGCCGCAGAATCAATGCTCCAGCCATGCCAGGGCGGCACGAGCGAACGATTCTATGTCTGGGTATGGGAAGCGATGGAAATGCTTCGACCGATGCTAAAACTCGGCCATTTCAAGCCAATCCAAAAAGTCCTTGAGTTCATCCTGAGCCTTCAGGACGGCGGCTCCATGCCAGAAGGTGATTTCACAACGCTCGACGGAGCCATCGGAACAACGGGGCCGCGCTGGGCGAATTCCACTGGCTCAGCGCTGCTGCTTGCCTCGGAGTACATGGAACTCTCAGGCGATGAAGACTTCAAAAAACGCCATCTCGCGAATCTTGTCCGTGCAGCCAAATGGATTCTTGGACAGGTGAAGGCGACGCGTCACCTCAATCCAGACGGTTCCAAGTGTCTCGGCTATGGCTTGATGCCGTCTGCGACGGCGACCGACGGCGACCGTGGGTACATCTATGTGATGACAGATTCATGGAGTTGCGTCGGTGTTGAACGGCTGCTTCGCGTGCTTAAAGCCGAAGGCCATCCAGATTTTGAGGAAATGGAGCGTGAATGCCGTCAATATCGCCAGGATATCAGCGCCGCCATTGACACCGTGAGGCGGCCAGACGGTTTTATCGACCGTAAACTGAGCGTGAAGGGACAGATAGCAACGGTGTTTTCTGCAACTTGCAGTTCACTAAAACTGCTTGATGCAGAATACGCGGATAATATGGACGAGCGCATGGAGGGTATGGTTGAGTTTTCGGAAAAAACGGTGTTCGACGGTCTTTTCTGCGCTCCAATGCGCAACGGCATGAAATACCTCGGCAATATCGAACGCGTGATGACGCGTTTCTACATGGCGCACGGGGAATGGAAAAAGGCGTATCTCGCCTGGCGCACGTTTAGGAACTACGGCATGACGACACCGCTTTCCCTGACGCAGGAGCGCTTCTCGAAAGTCGATGACACATTCACGCCATGGCAGCCGAACTCCAGTGGAAACGGCCGCTATCTTGATGTGATGCTGGAGCGTTTCTGCTATCGGACGTCATACGGATTTGTGCTCCTTGGCGGCTTCGCGCCGTTCCACAAGCGCGAACTTTCCATCCAAGGCATTCATACGCTCGACGGCGATTTTTCCATGACGGTTCGTGGAGGACGCCTTACGGCTGTCTGGGGGAAGAAATTGCCTGTGGGCACTCGGTTCCGTATCCCTGCGTATTTCAACTTCCGTCCAGACGGCATGCTGAAGGCGGATGCGGACGGCCTGTTCACACTGACTGAATTCACGGATATGATTTCAGGCGCAATCGATGCAACGCCTTCCAATTGTGATTGAAACGTGATTGAAATATATTATAAATTTTAAAAGGAATGCAAATGCGAAAACTTATCTTGTCCTGTTTGCTCTGCCTGTCATTGTCGGTTTGTGCTGCGGAGAATCTGCTGAAGAATACAAAGTTTGAGGGAAATCCAATCGCAGAATGGAAATGTAGTCCGACGGGTGTCAGTGTGTCAAACGGCGTGGTTCGTCTGACTGTGCAGGCGGATGGCAAGCCTGCGACATTTGATCAGACATACTTTCTCGCCGCGAACGGCCAGCGTTTCATGCTTTCCGCCGAAGTGCGCGGAGAACCTGGCAACCGAGTTCGCGTGAACGCCATCCACTCCATCGGAAC
>JAGCTA010000504.1 GCA_017963875.1 Victivallales bacterium
CCACGGCACTGTCAAACAGCAGTTCACGGCTTCTTATATATTCTTCCTCAGAAATATCGGTAATACTGCCGTCTGTGACCCCTCCTGCGTTGTTGAACAAGATGTCAATGGAGCCTCCAAACCAGTCTGCCGCTCTTCCAATCAATCCTTTTCGTTCTTCGGGACGGGATAGATCAGTACTTATGAAACCGCATTTCCCGCTTCCCGTATGCATAAGTTCAGTTTTGACATTTTCAGGAAAAGACCTGGCGATGACAATCACGTTCGCGTCACGCAGAAGCAGTTCCTTGGCGACTGCCAGTCCAATGCCTTTGCTGCCGCCAGTGATGACGGCGTTCTTGCCTTTTATATCAGGTTCGATGGTCATTTCTATTCTCTGTTGAAATGATATTCTATTGGAGATGTCTTTAAAAACTATAGCACGATTTAATTCTGGGAATTAAATATCATATGATCAAATATAATATAGAAAAATATATTTTTAAAGTGAGTCCTGTTTTTTTTCATGATGCGCCAGAAGGCTTCCGTTCCAGCGGGAGTAGCCATTAAACGAATTAAAGCAAGTAAGTACTTGTGATGATTTTTAGAATTCGTGGACTTGCGAGAAGAACATGCAAAAATATATTATTATGTTTTTTTATTAGTCGTTCTCAAAAGACGATATTACCCCTTCAGTGTGAGATAATAAATGCATCAACTAAAAGGAATTCTGAAAAACCGTGTCCTCTACAATCAAGTGGAAATACCGCCTGTCATCATGGGGACATATCCCTTGACGGGCGAGGCCATGACGATCGCCGTGGATGCGGCACTGGCCGCAGGTTATCGAGGATTCGATACGGCGTACAACTACCGAAACGAGGACAGTCTGGGGAATGCCCTGGAGGAAATACTGCCGAAGCACGGACTGAAGCGGGACAATGTTTTTCTGGAAACAAAGATCGGAGAGGATCTGGAACACGGCATCCCCGACGGGAATCTGCTGACTCGTCATGAGGGCGAGGACAAGGATATTGCGGCTTTGGTTGATTCCTATGTCGAGTCATCCTGCCGGAAACTTCGAACCGACTATCTTGATCTACTGCTGATTCACTGGCCGCATCCAGACTATTTTGTGGAACTCTGGCGTGAACTGGAGCGGGTTTATCATCAGGGGAAGGCACGGGCCATTGGCGTTTCCAATTGTCGTGAATGGCATCTACGCAAACTCATTGAGAGCGGGGTGGAACATTTGCCGATGGTCAATCAGATCGAACACCACGTTCTGAATTCCCAGCGGGGCATTGTGGAGATCTGTCATCAATTGGACATTCAATTGGAGGCCTACTCACCGCTTATGCGTGCGCCGAAGAATTCGGACACGCTTACGCGGATCGCGGAAGCACACGAAAAAAGCACAGCCCAGGTGATCCTGCGCTGGAATATCCAGCACGGGATCATTCCCTTGCCTAAGTCGGGACATCCAGAGAGACTGCGCGAAAATATCGATATCTTCGATTTTGAACTATCTCCAGATGAAATGACCGCCATTGATCTTCTGAACACCGACAGCATCTATCTGGATCCAGAAACCTATTGTCCCGGATTCAACCGATTCAAAGAATCATGACGAATCCGCACGGGACTTGTTGCAGGGGGGGAGGAGCACTTCGCCTCGTGGGGCGAGCCGTTCTGCTGACTGGAGGCTTCCAGTTCGCCATGTGACTGCGCTGACAGACGCTCAATGGCAGCGACCGCCGATACGGCTTGGACAGTCGGCCTGCGGCCTGCCCGATGGGGGCATAGCCTTTCTTGAATTTAAAGCCCAGTTAAAAGATTTTGAATCAAATAAAACAAGAGTTTTTTTGCTATTTTAGTGCCATTAAATATTTGTTACTAGATTCTTCAAACGCTATCAGTGAATAAACTGGAAAAACTGGGAAAAGATGGTATAGTTATACATTGTTCAAGTATATGGCAATGAAATCAATTACTTGAACTATTTCTAATCAGTCTTTTATCGGATAGTAGTTGGAGTAAAATAGATTCATGGATTTAAAACTGGGAATGGTCGGACTTGATCAGTTCGGACTGTATTTTGTAAATCTGTTCAAGACGCATCCAGAGGTGAATGCATGAAGTCAGGAAAAGCCATGGTATTGGTGGCCTTATTGGCCGCATTGATGCTTGTAGCGGACGACAGAGTCTTCGAGATTCCTGCCATGAATGCCCCGAAGGTGGACGGCGTCATTGATGCGTCGGAATGGGAAGGTACAACCAGTGGTGACCTTCCTGAACTGAAGTCAAGGAAGACTCCGTCACAGCCAACGAAATGGTACGCTGGATGCGACAGCGAGCATCTCTTTTGCGCATTCCGCTGCGAGGAGGCGAATGTCGATAAGATTCGGAGACGCTTTACCCACAGCGAAGAGAGAGACAATGCAATATACACAGATGACTGTATAGAAGTCTTCGTTGACACATTCGGAAACGACAAGGAGGGCGTCTTCCATTTCGCAGTCAACACAGCAGGAATCATCTATGATTCATATAATGGAGACTCTTCCTTCCAGAGCGACATCAAGGTCGCATGCAGAATTGACAAGTCATTCTGGGAGATGGAGATTCAGATTCCATTCGCTGATTTGGGCATCTCTCCCAAAGGCGCGGAGATGATTCGCCTCAATCTGGGACGCGAGCGCCAAGGCATCTCCCCGCCTGAATATTCCTGTCTTGGCGACGGTGACGGCGGATTCACCAACAAAAAACGCCTATGTTATTTCAGACCATTGCCTCTTGGCAAGAATCTTCCGCCTGTCTCCTTCTTCGCAATGGGTTCCCCCATGATTCCCGAACTACGCGTCAGGAAAACAAATCCAGAGGACAAAAGCAGTTACGGCATTCTCATTGAGACTTTCGACAGGTCATCAAAGACAATCTCTTCATTCCAGTTGAAGACTTCTCATGGCATAGATACAAAATTCGATTTTTCCGACAAGGCAAAGAGGAAAATTGCGGGATACAAGTACAGCGTCTTTGCTGATGACGTCAAGACACCCGTTTATTCCAATGTCTTCACAATCCCCGCAATAGCCTCTGAAAAGAAGCAGCAGGCGATGTCCATAACGAACCCGCTATTCAAGGAACTGCTGGGCGACGAGTTTCCGCCTCGCAGGGACTGGTGCGGAATCCAATGGGTGTTCGGGGCTGGCAACCCTGGAAACATGCAGGGCTTCGCGTTGCAGAATGGCATGGCGTTTTCCAACAAAGACTTCTGCAAGGAGTACGCATCAACGGGAATGGCCGTTTACGTCAATGTGACCATGGTAGACTGGGTGAAGACAAAACTTTACGGAGAAGAGTTCAACACGCCTATCGCCGCAATGCCAAGGGTGCTAGAGAAGAACATGAAGTACCCTGGTTCGCATTCCGTCATCGTTATTCCCGACGTGCGCAGACTCTGGCTGGAGGATGTCAAGACCATCGCCTCAAGCAAGGGCGTGAAAGCCATAACATTTGCGGACGAGGTGTCCGAGAGCGTCGAGGCTCGTCTTATTTCTGATTTCAAGAAGTTCCCAGACAATCAGGAAATTCTCGCGTTTGACGCCAAAATCAAACAGAAATACGGTCAGGGGAAATACGGCATTCCCAAGGACGAAAATGAACGTGATCCGCTTGCATGGATTGCCTATCGTCGCGCATTGAACGATGAGTTGGTCTCGCTCTACCATGAGGCCTACAAACTCGCAAAAAACATCAATCCAGCGATTGTTGTCATATCAGACGACCCTTCGGGGCATCAAAACAGCCTCTATGCATTCGCAGACTGGAAGGGAGCCGTTGACATTGTCACGCATCAACTCTACCCGCGCCACAATCCAAATGTCGATAGTTTCGGTTTCCTCACAAGGTACATTTCCACGCTCACGGAGGCAAAGGAAATTTGGCCATGCCCGCACGTTGAGGAGTACGCAACATCCTTCGAGCCGCAAGATGTACTGTATAAACTCTCATCCGCAATGCGCAACGGGGCAACGGGATTCCATTATTACCTTAATGACACTGTTGGCAGAAGAAGCGGAAAGAAATATCTGATACATGAGTACTTCGGTGCACCCGATCGCTATGCCGTCGAAATCGCAGCACAAAAATATGTGGCCTCAATGCCGCGCATAAAGATTCCTAAAGAGTATGATGTGGCGGTTTTTACATCTATCGACTCTCTGCGCGCCATCCCAGGTCTCATACTCCGCCGCTCTCCTGATAAGGACATGTATCTCCATGGCTTTCTGGGGTATGGAGCAGGCGTCAACTACAGGTTCATCAATGAGGCATGTCTCGATAATCTGAAGAACTACAGATTTATCGTTACAAATGAGAACACATACGTCTCTCATGAGGCCTTCAATGCTCTAGTGCAGTATGTTCAGAATGGCGGAATTCTGTTGATTCTCGGGCAGGAGCCGTTCAAGTTCACGCCCGAAGGCGAAGATCTGCTTCCGAAAAGCGAGCCATTCATGGGCGTGAAGTTCATCGGCGCAAGCCAAAATCCCATGTCATTCAAATATGATGGCATAAACGTTCCTGTCACTGCCATTCGGTGCTCAAAGGTAGAACTTCTGCCTGGCGCAACCGCAGTCGCAAGATTCGCCAACGGCGACCCCGCTATCGTCGAATGCAGGCACGGTACTGGCAAGGTCCTGACATTGTCAGCCAATCCGTGCATGGCAAAGTTGGCGGGCAACAAGGAGTGGAATGAATTCTTCCTGAAATTCAGCAAGGCGTGCGGCGCAAAGACACAGTGTGATTTCTGGCGGTTCCAGTTGCCAGACTCACTGTTGCCGAAGCAGGAGACAAACGCTGGTAAATGTCTCACGAACAACTTCGTCAAATGGGAGCACTTCGAACCTACCACTCCGAACCAGAGCGATGTCACAGGCTCCTATTTGTTCTCGCCAGAACCGAACTTAAGCAAGGATGTTGTCACGGGCGATATTCCGTTTAACAAAGGCAAACTCACAGATCGCCCACGTGCGGTAAACGGACCAAGCGTATGCCTCGGTAAAAGCAGATGGACGGACTGGGCGGTCGCATGGAACAAGGTCGAGCAGCCAATCTGCATAAATTGCAGGTGGTCCTCCGCCAAGAATGTCAAGTCCGTCAAGTTATATGTCAGCGGTATATGGCGTAAAGCCTCCATTGAGATTGGCGGCGAGAAATTCGATTATCCATGCGGCATGGATTTCAACGATGATTCGCTGAGCGTACGTCTGGTGGAAATGAGTCTTCCTCATTCCGTCAACGCCAATGAACTTAAGATAACGCTTGAGCAAAATCCTGAAACTGTTACGATATCTGAAATGGAAATATGGTCTGAATAGTTGTGTTTTTTAGTTCACCCCAAACAAAAGGAGCAACGGAAAATGAAAAGAAGATTGTTCACATTGATTGAATTGCTAGTGGTGATCGCGATCATCGCCATCCTCGCTGCAATGCTGCTTCCTGCCTTGAGCAAAGCGAGGGAAAAGGCGCGTGCAATCAGTTGCACTAGCAACCTCAAGCAAGTCGCATTGGCGGGACGCATGTATCAGGATGATTCCCAAGGCTATTTTGTTCCTGCCACGGATCCAAATGACCAATTGACCACCTGGGCCTCCATTCTGGTGAATCCCAATAAAGGTGCGCAGTATCTGGCAGATTCCAAAGCGCTCATTTGTCCTTCCGCAACGGTTTGGAGAAATGCCATGACCAATCCTTTCGCCACAGGGACATCAGGTTATGTCTGGACGTATGTCAACTATGGCTATAACTGGAGATATCCTGGCGGCGGCGGCAACTCAAGCCATTCAAATAGTTCTTTTGTAGGTCTTCCGCCAAAGGAAAGCCTTGTCACCAGTTCTTCTGAACTGATAATGTTCGGCGATTCCCTATACACGCCAAACGGCACTTTGACTGACGCCGACCAGAACATAGGTTACTTTGCGATATGGTCAAATTATCAAAGTTCCTCGTATAATGGTGATACAGGCGCTGGACATCTCGGACCACGCCACCAATGTGTCGCCAATGTCTCTTTTGCTGATGGCCATGTGGAGTCTTTCAAAGGACCAAACCTCGATATTGGAAACGCCTCAAAGAGACTGTGTGAAAGTGGCGGACCACTTTCAAACTCCAAATACTGGACTGGCGGTCTGCCTGTTCATTACTGAGTTCAGTAACAATTGCAAAAGACAATTGGCCAGGATGTAATCATTTCGCTCTATTGCCCAAGAGGTAGATTCGACCTTTTCTAGGTCATTATCCTGCAGATGATTGCTTTCCCCAGGTTTCGCTTCGCTCAACCTGGGGGTACTGACATTTGACCCCTTCGGGGGCTTAGCAGAGCCGCCTTGACATGAGCAATTACCACCTTTCTTATAAAATAGAGCCAATGATTTAGATTTGAATCTATAGAATTCCAGTGAGTCTATATGAAGTTGGATTTTCGCATTGAATGGGGGTATCAGTATCTCTACAGCCGACGCCATTACCACCCTGTCTATAATTGGGATGGGCATCTGGAGTGCGACGGCGGCACCATAGAAAATATCTATAAACTGGACTACCCAGTGATATGGTATGGTCCAGGCCACTGCGCCGTGGAGACGAAACTGGATGCCCCCTGCTGGAAAAGCAGCACAAAACGCGGAATATCTGGCATACGAATAGAGGCTGACGCTGATGAAAAGGCGAGTTTCACCCTGAAAACAAACAGCGGGACATTCGTCTTCTCCGGCGAGCAGCTTCTGAACGAAAAGCGCATTGTGTTCGACGTTGGCCCCAAATACCTTGGTTGTCACGTCTGGGTGACAATGACGGGCCACCTGTGGTTCAGACCTGCCCCCAAGCCTGGCCAGACCGTCTTTGAGGCAAAGGATTTGGCTTTGCCTCAAAGGGACTGGGCGCGTATGCACACAGGGGAAATCAAGCCGCAAGGGGCACTTGTCTTCCAGGCGACCATTTCTGCTCCCCAAAAGGATTATTCCGAGACGCTTTTCCACATTCAGGCGATGGCCGCGCCTGTCGAGCACACGCCAGGCGCGGAAAAGCAGGTGTATGGCTATTTTGACTTTGAACTTTTGTGCGACGGCAAACATGTCAAGAACTTCAGGTATTACCTTAGCCTTCATGACGATTTCATGCAGCAGATGAACGACATCTGGGTCCGCGCACAAATCGCCCCTGGAAATCACACGTTCACTATCCGAAACCTGCACAAGGAACTTTGCGTTCTTGTGAGCCGCCTGATCCTCCAGCAGTCCGAACGCAGCCACGGACAACTTTCCATACCAGAATGGACGCTTGTGAACGAGCATGTCATCGGCAAAGTCTTTGCCGTAAAGCCTGACCGTTTTGAAATTGTACTGCCAGAAGAGACTCTTCATTTGGATGTCCAGCCTGGCTGGAACGAGTTCGATTTTGTCTCCAGAAGACCAGGGAATGTGCTGTGTCGCTGCAGTGGAAAGGACACAGCCAATGTTCATGTTTATGATGTTCAGGAAGAACCAAATCCAATAAAGGTTGGCTTTGATATGACAGCCGTTCCCGCCGACGAAGACGGCTTCATGGATTGGATTCTTGACTATACGGCTCGCACAAGAATGGGCAATTTCACCGTTTTCCGCAGTTTCATCTATAATGACACTGACAGGAATCTGCCCCGTCATTCCATTCCAGGTAGACTCATGCGTAAGTGGGGCGAGTTCTGCCGTAAGCACTATATTTATGCAGAAGCCGCGACCGATTTCGACGATGGCGAACTTAAGGCTGGCGCAAAGGATTTCTTCCATGGCGCAGGAAAACACGAGCATACCTGCTATGTCTATGGACTCGACCCCCTGCCGCCATACGAATCAAATGACATGAAAGAGGCCATGGAACACTTCTTCGACTGGATTAAACCACAGATCGACAGAGCGCACAACGCAGGTGCGCGAATGGCGGTTGGCGATGCTTCGGGCGCAATCCGCTACACCTTCCTCGCGGGTGTCGATTACGTCCGCGCGGAAACCATGGTGGGCCACACGCAGCATCTGCTAAGCCAGGCGCGGGCGGCGGCGGAATCCCTTGGCAAGGGCGAATGGGGTGTCCACATAGCCATCCAGCACCCATACCAACCATTCTTCGAGACACATCTCAGGCAGTTCTACCTGAGTCTCATGCAACCCTGGATGATGGGGGCCAGCCTCCTCTATGAGGAAGACAGCCTCTTCATTACCTGGAAAGAGGAACGATACACTTGGGACGATGTCATCACCAAAGGCAAACGTGACATGCTTCGCGGTTTCTTTAAATTCGCGAAGACAAATCCGCGCGTCGGAAAATGCGTGCGCAAAATCGCGTCCATTGAGGGACGCTATGCGGCACCCTTCAACGGCTTTATCTGCGGATGCGAACAAACCCCCGATTACGCCGTCTGGGGCGCGTTCGGCAAAAACTCCCCCGAATGGGGACATCGCCAGCCTGAAAAATGCAGACAGATTCTAGATGTCTTGATGCCTGGAGCATCTACGCAGCCCTTGCGCCAGCAATTCGACAAACGCAGGTTCTTCTTCTCAGGCACGCCTTACGGCGACTTTGACGAGGTTCCCATTGAGGCAGACACTGCATATTTTTACCAATACAGTCTTCTCGCGAATCTTGGCTGGAACACGATGATTGAGGAGGACTACCGCAAACTTCTGGAGTTTGTCAAGCAAGGTGGAACACTGTTGACGGGAATTCCCCAGTTCTCCACGCATGTGAAGCGCGATTTTCTGCGAGACATGAATGACCTTGCCCTTTGGAAC
>JAGCTA010000505.1 GCA_017963875.1 Victivallales bacterium
CACGATACTCTGATCGCAGACATGTCAACGGCCTACCCTGACGCAAAGGGCCTCGTCTCCCTGAAACGGACATTTGTCTTCGACAGAAAGGCGCAAACTGTGACCGTCCGCGATGATGTCGAATTCAGTTCCCCTCAAACCTTCGAGACCGCTCTTGTCAGTTTCGACACGTTGGAACAATCGTCAGAGAACACCATTGTCTCATCCGATGAAAACGGCTCGATTGCCGCAACTGTCACCGCAGAAGGCGGCAAACTGGCAATTTCCTTCGGTGAAATCGACAATCCAAATGCGACGAACCCGAAGCGAATTGCGCTGGCGTTTGCCGAGCCCGTACTCAATGCATCCATCACAGTTGTTTTTCATGCATAGTTTTTTCTTTTATCACGTCCATGAAAATTGATTCTTCTCTTCCAGGCGGAAACGTCGTCGTCAAGCAGATTGATGGCAACAATGTCACCCTCAACCGCGAACTCCGTGATACGCCTCACCATTGGATATACTGGAAGTTCCGCGCAGTATTCGATTCAACCGAACCAGCATGTTTTCGTTTTGACGACGGCTACGCCCTGACTGCACGTGGTCCTGCCATCAGCCATGACAAAGGCAGGACTTGGGCCTGGGGCAATGACTTTAACCTAAAGGAAGAATCCTTCACCTACACGCCGCATGCAGCAGGCGAAGAAGTCTGGTTCTGCCAATGCATCCCTTACATGGAAACCGATCTCCACGCCTTTCTGGATGACATCCCCAAAGGCTCAATCACCGTTTCTGAACTCTGCAAAAGTCGCAAGGGGCGCTCCGTGGAACTACTTAAATTAGGAAACGGTCCTCGCAAGATATTCCTGTCCAGCCGTCACCACTGCCAAGAATCCATGGCGACCTACGCACTTGAAGGCATCCTCCGCGAAGTTCTCGACAATCCGCAGGACTATGTCGATTTTACATTCCTCGCCGTGCCATTCGTTGACAAGGACGGCGTCGAGGACGGCGACCAAGGCAAGGGGCGTGCCCCGCACGACCATGCGCGCGACTATGGCCCGAACGCCATCTATCCTGAAGTCCGCGCCAATATGGAACTCATCATGCGTGAACAGCCCGTGTTCATCTTCGACCTCCATTGCCCATGGGTCAGAAGTGGCGACAGAGAACACGTCTATTTTGTCGGTCAGAAAAACCAACGCATCCAGGCAGGTATCGACCGTTTCTCATCAATGCTCTCAAACGAAGCTCCTGCGGACTTTCCGACATCCCCTGAAGACGACATCCCGTTCGGGACGTTATGGAACAACGCGCAGAACTACTCGCAGGGCAAACCGATCGTCCCATGGGCTGCGGACCTTCCATGGCAGCCTGCCGCACAGTCCATGGAAATTCCCTTTGCAAATACTCATGACATCACCGTCAACGCCGATTCCGCGCGGCACCTGGGTGCCGCGCTCGCTCGTACCATTCGCAAGTTTCTATGCACAAATAAGTAACAAACCATCAGGAGCCCCCCATGAACCCAAGCATTCTTGAAGGCATTTCCGCCGACAGACTCAAATCTGATCTCTTCTCATTCTGCCGCGACCCGTTCTCCTTCCGCACGGTCATGTACACCATTCCATGGCACACGAAAAACTCGCTGCTGGAACTGGACGATTTCATCGCCGCTGAAATGAAAAAGTACACGGACAAAGTAACGCTCCTCCCAAACAAAGTCCAGGCGTTCCGCTGCGACAGCAAAAAGCCCCTTCACCACTGGTACTCCGCCCCGCATCCTGAAGACCCGTGGTATGACGCAAACAACATCGAAGTCATCCTTCCAGGCTCGGAAAAGCCCGACGAAATCATCCAACTCATCTCCCACAAGGACTCGATGAGCTGGATCAACTCACCAGGCGCGCATGACAATGCCACTGGAGCCATCACCAACATGGAACTCGTCCGCGTGCTTTCGCAAGTTCCCCACAAGCGCACCATCCGCGTGCTTTTCTGCAACGAGGAGCACTGCCCATGGCACAGCAAGACCTACGCGGACGCCGCCGCCCAGCGCAAGGACAACATCGTCGCCGTCATGAACAACGACTCGCTTGACGGACGCTCCGAAAACGAAATCCGCGAGGGGAAAATCAATCGCATCGCCATCATCTACTCGACTCCCGAAGGCGAAAAACTGGCGAACTTCATGGCGGCCGAACGCGAAAAATACGCTCTTCCATTGACCGTTGACCTCGGTTTCAAATCATACGTCAACGACGACGACGGCAGCTTCATCAAGGCCGGTTTCAAGAAAACCATCATGACGCTTGGCAGTTTCCCCTACACGGATGAGCAATACCATCTGCCTGGAGACATTCCTGAACGCGTTTCCATCACCAACCTCCGCCTTTCCGCACAATTGATTCTCGCAAGCATCCTCGACCTTGACGAACAACCATAATTCAGGAGTCTAAAAATGATCCAAATCACCAATTTCAGACAAGGCGCTATCCTCAACCACAATCACGGAAAAGAAACATCAAACGGTTTGAGCATCACGCTGGAAGGCATCTCCGACGGCGGCTGCCCAGTCAAGGTCAATGGCGTTCCAGCCATCATGGACGGTGCCCTATTCAGCGCCCCTGTGACACTGACACAGGAGTTCAACGAGATAACCGCCTCCGTTCTGACGCCCTACGGCACATTTTCGCAGACTCTTACGCTCGTCTGGGACAAGCAGTCCTTCAAACGCTGCAATTTTTACATCGACGACCACAGTTTCACCTTCACCGAACTTTCCAGACAACGTCCGAAGCACGCCTTCGACCATTTCTATCTCGCACATCTAAAGAAACTCAACAAACTTTACGGCCTTAAAGTCACACTAAATACGTTCTTCCATGACGACCATAACGACTGCGACCTGACCGCCATGCCAGATATCTGGAAAAACGAATTCATAGAGAACTCTGACTGGCTGAAGCTCTCCTTCCACGCCTACAGCGAGTTCCCTGACAGGCCATACGCCGAGGCCGACGCAGAAACCTTCGGGCATGACTGGGACATCACGCAGCAGGAAATCGTCCGCTTCGCAGGCGAACAGACGTTTATCACGCCTGTCGTCATCCACTGGGGGAACATCCACCCCGCCGTCGCTCAGGAGGCGATTCGCCGAGGCATGACGTGCTACAGCAGGGCCTTCCGCTTGCGCGTCATGGGCGGTCCGAGCCTCGCGTCGCGCACAAAAGGCGGCGACATGAAGGAAACGGAACGCCGTTCAATGAGTGGCATCGACAAGGCCGCAGCAACCGAAGGTCTTCAACTGCACTACGGCTTCCAGGAGGAAGCAAACTATCTCTCCACTCACAGGGCATACTATGACCCAACACTGGGAATCTTCTTCAATTCAGGCGTTGTCTGCTGCAACCTCGTGCCACTGGCAAACATCGAGCCTCGCGTAAAAGATGCCATGCGGCAAAATGACGCTTTGGGCACGGAAATCATCGGTGCCGGCAGCCACGAGCAGTACTCCTTCCCGACCTACAGCAACTACCTGCCAGACCACCTCGACCGCCTCGAACTCGCCATCAAAACCATAACGGAAGGTGGATACAAGCCTGTTTTCTTCGCCAACGGCCTGCTTGGAAATACCGCGTGGGATTGATTAAAATATATCAACATCAAATTGACGAACAACCATAATTCAGGAATCCACAAATGATTCAAATCACCAATTTCAGACAAGGCGCGATACTCAATCACAATCACGGCAAGGAAACACCAGACGGACTGGACATCGTTCTGCAAGGCATCTCCAACGGCGGCTATCCAGTCAAAGTCAACGGCATCCCTGCCATCATGGACGGTGCCATTTTCAACGCTCCACTGACACTGACACAGAAAATCAACGAGATTACTGCATCTGTCCTGACACCTTACGGTACATTCTCGCAGAGTCTTATGCTCGTCTGGGACAAGCAGTCGTTCAAACGCTGCAATTTCTTCATCGACGACCATAGTTTCACTTTCACAGAACTCTCCAAACAACGACCCAAACACGCTTTTGACCATTTTTATCTCGCACATCTAAAGAAACTCAACAAACTTTACGGCCTCAAAGTCACGCTCAACACGTTCTTCCATGACGACCACCATGACTGCGACCTAACTGCCATGCCCGACATCTGGAAAAACGAGTTTATCGACAACTCCGACTGGCTGAAGTTCTCCTTCCACGCCTACAGCGAGTTCCCAGACAGACCATACGCCGAGGCCGACGCCGAGACATTCGGCCACGACTGGGACATCACGCAGCAGGAAATCGTCCGCTTCGCTGGCGAAGAATCGTTCATCGCCCCCGTTGTCATCCATTGGGCAAACATCCACCCAGCCGTCGCTCAGGAGGCAATCCGCCGTGGCATGACATGCTATCATGGTCCGATGCGCCTGCGCGTCACGGGCGGTCCGAGCCTCGCATCGCGCATGAAAGGCGGCAACATGAACGAAACAGAGCAACGCTCCATGAGCGGAGAGGACAGAGCGGCGTCAACCGAAGGCCTGCGGTTGCACTACGGTTTCCAGGACGAAGGAAGTTACTTCAACAAACATACAGCGTTCTATGACCCGACATTGGGTATCTGTTTCTTCAGCAGCACCGTCTGCTGCAATCTCGTTCCGTTGGCAAATATCGCGCCACGTTACCAAGATGCCATGCGCATCAACGATGAAAACGGCGTAGAAATACTCGGCTCCGTCAGCCACGAGCAATATTCCTTCCCAACATACAGCAACTATCTGCCAGACCACCTTGATCGCCTCGAATCGGCCATTAAAACCATGACGGAAGGCGGATACAAGCCTGTCTTCTTCTCCAATGGCCTTCTCGGGAACACTGCCTGGGACTGATACCCGCCACTGACCATAAAATGTTAAACCACCTCACGACCTGACTCCGTGAATTCGCAGATGGCACGACGATTTCCAACAGATGGCAAGGGAGCGTGTATGACATACGTGCTTGTCCAGCCGTAGCCATTGGCGTAGGTTGAGGCATCGACATTGAAATCGACCGTCATACGCCACATCACGGATTCAGGAAGCAAAAAGGAAACCTTTTTTCATGAAAGCAAGTATGGAATGCCTCCCATGCCTGGGGAAGAACGCCGTTGATGTCGCATGTCGAATCACTTCCGACGATACTGCCCGCAGGAAAATCATCTCCCAGTCTCTGCATCTACTTGCTGACTGCGACTGCTCCATGCCGCCTCCGTTCTACGCGGCGGCCATCCACCGTATAGCGAAGGAAACCACTGGGCAGGCAGGCGCAGACCCGTATCTTGAAGAAAAAAGACGTTCGACACGCTTGGCGGAAGAATTGCTGAAGGAACTGAAAAAAAACTCTTGCTATAATCCAAACGACTTCGAGTCGCGTCTACGGCTTGCCGTCGCAGGAAACATTCTGGATTTTGGAATCTACGCTGACCTGGACATCCAATCGGCGTTGCAGACTGTCCTCCAGGCATTTACAAAGGACATTGATCTCAAAGCCATGCGCACGCTCAAAGAGCGGATGGAAAGCGCAAAACACATCCTTTACATTCTGGACAACTGCGGCGAGGCGGTGTTCGACCGTGAATTCATCGCCCCATACCGTTCAAAAACCACCATTGGCGTTCGTGGGTTCCCTGTTTTCAACGATGTCACCAAGTCCGACCTCGCCGACAGCGGATTGGAAGCCTTTGCGGCTACAATTGTTGAAAACGCCTCGGACATACCTGGAACAATCATCGAACTTGCTGGTGACCAGTTCAGGCGCGAATTTGTTGATGCAGACCTTGTCATAGCCAAAGGCCAGGGGAATTTCGAGACATTGAGCGACACGCCGCATTCAGCCATTGCTTTCTTGTTCATGGCCAAATGTCCCGTCGTCTGCAAACTTCTTCATGCGGAACAGAACTCCCTTCAACTGCAATTCTACACGTCATTGTCGTAAACTCACTCATACATGAAACATCAAGCCGCCGCTGAAACCTCAGTGGCGGATACTTGCGATTTCATCTCCCAAATACATCATTAGCCACAGTCATGAACATCCGAGACATCCTCGCCTATAGTCCCCCCTACGGTCCTAACTACATCAAGGACATTGGCACCATCGGTGCCATGGCCGACTCTAGCATCCGCGTGATGAAACTCATCCTCTGCAATAGTTCAAGCAGACTCGGATTCCCCTATTCCCCCTATCCGCCAATCTGGCGTGACGAATACGATTATGATTTCTCCGTCATCGACAATGTCATAGGAGACATCACCAAACACGCGCCAAACATGCGCTTTATCTGCACGCTCGACCTCAACACGCCGACGCATTGGCATCGCCCCGAAGAAGCAGATACCTTCAAAAACCTGACGGAATGCTTCTCAAATCCCGATTGGGTTCACATGGCCGACACCTACCTCCATGCGTTGCTCGATTACCTCGAAACTCATTTCAGCAACCGCATCGTTGCCTGGTACCTTGCCTGCGGGACAACACAGGAATGGTTTGATTACAATATTTATAATCCTTTGCCACACAAAGTACAAGGATATGAAAAATGGTGCAAAGAAAACTCGCTGGAACTGCTGCCAGTCCCAAACAGAGAAGATTTTGACTCCACAGATGATTACGGCAACTGCACCATGCGTCACGTCCTTCAATGGAAACATTACGTTGAACACATCAATGCAAGTTGCGTCAAACACTTTCTTGACAACCTGCGTTCATGGATGAAGACTCCACGCCCCATTGGCTGTGTCTATGGAAACATCCATGGCATGGGTGCCAGAGGCCATCTTGACTGCGATTGGCTTTACAATAATGCTCATTTCGATTTCTATATCGGGCCGTCCTGCAACACGGTTATGCAGATGGGTGGTGCTGGTGGTTTCCAAGCCTCGCAGCAAAAACTCAAGCGTTTTGGCATCGGCTACCTGCTTTCCTGCGACCGAGTCCTGAGCACATCGTCCACGGAACTCGCCCCTGGCATTTTCCTGCCTGATTCAGGCATCAACAGCCGTCAGCACAATACACAAGAGGACATCGCCTGCCTGAAGCGTGAATTTTCCATCTCCCTCGTCCATGGCTTCGGCCTGTGGTTCTTTAATATCTGGGGCTTCGCATACGCTGGAGCCGAAGTGAAGGCACTATTTCCAAAATTCCATGAACTATGGTACCGCTATTCTAGGCTGTCCACGGGAACCGAGGCAGATGTACTGCTTGTCTATGACACGGAAAGCGACTATCTCATCACGGACAAATCAGACATTCCAAACGATCTTCTCAGACGCCAGTATCTACCACAGGCCCATGCCAACTTCACGACTGCGGACTTCGCCGACCTCCAGCACATCAACCTCAATCCGTACAAAGCCATCATCTTCCCGTGCATCGACAAACTGACGCCAGAGCGGAAACAATTCCTCAGCGAATACGTTTGCAAGGATGGTCGGACCATCGTCTTCTTTCATGCGCCTGGAATCTATGATGGAACGCAGAATAATCCTGCCTTTGTCCATGAGGTTACTGGATGCCAATTTCAACATAAGGGATACCAGCAGAAGACCTTTCCTGGCTGGCATTCCGTGCTTTTCAGCGATAGCGGCAGTTTCTCGGTACCCACGCTGCACGATATCCTCCAAGATGCGGGCGTCCATTTCTATTCAGAAGAAGACGACACGGTCGTCTGGGCATCGCGAGAAATCCTCATGCTTCACACGGCCCACGGAGGCACCAAACACATCCGCCTCAGGCGAACTGTCTCCTGCGTGACTGAATTGTTTTCAGGGAAGATAATCGCTACCAACGCTGATGAATTCACCGATAATCTCAACGCCCCCGACACGCGTCTCTATCTCCTTGTGTAGTATATATTTATGGATAGTTGTGACACCATTCAGGAAAAGCAATGAACTTGAAAATCACTGAGAGTGCCTTTTTCATCAATGGGAAACGATGCGAACTGGCAAGTGGCGAGGTTCCATATTTCAGAGCACCGAAAAAGACATGGAAAAGCACCATGGAGTTGTGGAAAGAAGCTGGCGGCAACTGCATTGGCACATATTGCCCATGGCTTGTGCACGAGCCAGAGGAAGGCTTTTTCCGTTTTGACGAAGGAGACGGCATAACCG
Source organism: Victivallales bacterium (assembly GCA_017963875.1). The sequence goes on from JAGCTA010000505.1 coordinate 8,134, forward strand.
ACATAAGCGAATATTTGGAAACGGCAGCTGAAGTTGGGCTAGGCGTGATTCTGCGTCCAGGACCATACGTCTATTCTGAATTCAGACATGGGGGACTTCCTGGCTGGCTTGTGGAGAAGTATCCTGAAATACATGCCTTGAACCGCAAGGGCGAGTGCATCCGCAAAGGCTCAGTTGTAACGTATCTGCACCCAGTCTTCATGGAGAAAGCGCAGAGATACATGGACAGGCTCTGCACAATAATTGCCAAGTACAGTTCCAGTCATGGCGGCCCTGTGGTTATGCTTCAACCTGACAATGAGATTTACGGCCTCCAGATGTGGAACGGCGACTACGATTTCAACCCTGCATACGCACAGTTCGGACAGAATGACGGTCGATACCCGCTCTTTTTGAAAACGCGATTTGGCACGGTCGAAAACGTCAACAGGCGCTATGGTACAAGGCACCACGACTTTATAGACTTCACGCCCAAGGACGAGCCAGCCTCAGGACATGCAAAATGGCTATGGAACAAGGACTGGTTTGACTTTTACACCCAGTGCGGCGACGAGTATATCCGCTGGCTTTTCGGACTATTTGAGAAAAATGGCGCTGGCAATCTATACTGTATAAACGCTGGAAATGCTGGCATGAATACATATTTTGAGAACATCAAAAAGGAATATGGCAACAAGTTGCTCCTTGGGAGCGACCACTACTATACCTTGGGGCAGGAATTTGCCCAGAACAACCCAACACCCCAGATGTTCATGCGCTTCTGGCTTTCAATTCAAATCCTGCGGCTGATGAAAAATCCTCCATCCGTGCTTGAGTTCCAGTTCGGGACATATGCGGACTGGCCTCCATGCTGCCCAGAGGACCTGGAGGCGAACATCAAGATGCATCTCGCCATGGGAATGCAGGGATTCAATGGCTACATCCTGGCAGGCGGTCCAAACATCAAGGGTGAAGGGCGCTTTACCGACAAGTATGATTTCTGTGCGCCAATTGCTCCTGATGGTTCGCCAAGACAGGGCTATGAAGTACTGAAAAAGATGGGAAGACTGCTTGCCGAAAAGCCAGACATGCTTACCGATAACCTGATTGCCGAGGTGCAGACATTCATTCCGATGGAGTGTATGAACGCCTATTACCTTTGGGGAAATCTTGATGACAGTACCTGTGTGGAACCAACTTCGCTTCCTTGGTTCATACAACGCGGCATTGGTACAACCCTTTTGTCCAGCGGAATCCAGAACATAGGATGCAATTGGGAGACCGCTGACGTCAAGTTGCCGCTTATTCTGCCTTCCTGCGGAATCATGTCCTCATCAGACCAGAAGCAGGCCATAGCTTTTCTGGAAAAAGGGGGACACATACTGTGTCTGCCAGTACTTCCGCACTATGATGAGAATCTAGAACCCTGCACGATTCTGGCAGATTATCTGGGCGCTTCAACAGGAAGCAAATTGAGAGATGCATACCTTTCGGTGGCGGGCATTGATAACTTTGCCTGTGGGCAAGGCTTCTTCCCAACGGAAAAATCACCAGATAACGCTGAAATAATCGGAGTTGACAAACTGTCTGGCAAGACTGCCGCCTGGATTAAAAACTTCTCAAATGGTGCTCAATTCGCCTTGCTGGGCGCGTATTGGTGGCACACACAGCACGAGCAGAACCTGGCCGTGGAAAATATCCTGTCCAGATTGGGTGCTGTGCGCCATGTCTATACAGATGATTATTGGATGTTCCCAATACTGAAGGAGCATCATCTTTGGCTCTCGAACCTTACGACGAGCGTAAGGACACCAAATGTAAAAATCAGTCTGGATGGCAAGAGATTCATCGATTTGGGAAGCATCAGGCTTGACCAGATGTCTGTGAAAATAATCGATATTTGAAAAAAACTGAACGCTGAAGAACAATAGCGACACGCTCTATTTTCCAGAGGGTAGGTTCGACCTCTTCGAGGTCGTTATCCTGTAGGGGATTACGTCCCCCAGGTTTCGCTTCGCTCAACCTGGGGGTACTGATATTTGACCCCTTCGGGGTCTTAGCAGAGCCGCCTTGACATGAGCAATTACCGACCCTCTTGGGGAATAGAACCTTGCAGCAAAGCATTTATTCTTTGTAAGATATTGGTGATAAGCAATTCACTGCCTCTCTTTCGCCTCACCGTCTCCCCAACCGCTCAATTGTCCTCTGGACAGGCGATTCATCATCATTCGCAGGAACATCAAGCGTCTTGAACAGTTCCTCGCAGGCGTTCTCGTATGACACACTGCAAAGCGACGAGATAATTCGGCAGGCGCGGTCGATCAGTTTTTTGTTCGTGATATTCAAATGCGTCATCCAATTGCCCTGCACGCGCCCGAGCAGCACCATGGTTCCTGTGGACAATGTGTTGAGCATCAATTTCAGGCGAAGATGGCGGAATATCTGCAACGGTGTCTCGTGGACTTCTCTGCCAATGAGCAAACAATCTCCGCCTGAAGGCACAGGCAGACGGTAAATGACGCCATCATTGCCATTGTCTATGGCAACAGCGAGCGCATCATGCCGCCTCGGTTGCTTCTCACAACCTATGGGTATCCTGTAAAGGTTCTTGCATGAAATCGCAGGAAGGCCTTTTTTCAGCAATGCTTCAGCGCCAATTGCCTCGTATGTCTCGCGAGTCCATTCAATGCAACAAGGCGCGCGGCGCAGTGCGTCATGCCATGCGTCTTTAGCCAACAACGTTGGATGGTGTACCATCGCCCACGGTTCAGCCTCTTTAAGATCATCCATTTCATGATATGGGGGAACCATAAATGTCGGCGAACGCTCCGTCGTATCGCTAAGAATATCCAGAACATATTCTGTCGCGTCATAGTCTATCAGCCCATGACGACGATAGATTTCCGCCTCAAAAGCCGTCGCGCGCCCCAGTGCCTCAAGGCTTTTTTGTTGCCGAAGGCCATTGACCATCCTCTCAAACTCAATTCCATATTCCTCCAATTCAAGTCCTTCACCCGAGGCTATTTCCAGTGCTGCGGCAGCCATCAGATACTCCAGTGTACTGGACTGCATTCTCGTCGAGCCAGTCAGTGCCATTCCGCCGCATGGCATCGCAATCACATTCACATTCGGCAAGCCATACAATTGACGACACCGTTCGAGACGAGACATAGGAATTTCAACAGGTACGCAGATGAGCATGAATACATCAGCGCCGCGCTCAGCCGCTTCCATTGCACTGCCCACAACGGCTGTAGTCTCGCCTGTAGCGGTCATTCCAATCAAGACATCCCCCTGCCCCAGTTCAAGTTCCGACACCTGCCTCCTGCCTGTGGCCGCATAGTCCTCGAAATTTACAACGGAGCGCACCAACGCATAATCCCCTCCTGTCATGATGGAAG
>JAGCTA010000506.1 GCA_017963875.1 Victivallales bacterium
GCCCAGGCATTCTGGCAGAACGGACGCGCAGACATCCCAGTCTATGACATGCATGGGCACATGGGGCCACACTACGCCATCTATTTCAAACGTGCAGAAGCACCTGAAATGGTCGCTCACCTCCGTCGAATCGGCGTAAAAAAACTTGTGTTCTCGCATCATCAGGCACTGTTTGGAACCATGCGCAACGAGAAAGTCATCGATATCTGCAAGCAATTCCCCGACATTCTCCGCATGTACGTCGCCATCAATCCGCATTATCCAGAGAACATCCGTGAAGACCTCGCACATTTTGACGAATGGCGCCCCTACGCCTTCGGACTGAAATTCCTTGCGGACTACCATAAGGTCCCCGTCAATAACAAGGCATATCAATATGCGCTGGATTTCGCGGAAGAACGCGGCCTCCCCTGTCTTTTCCATACATGGGGACGTTCACAGTTCAATGGCGGGAATGTCATGCTAGACATCGTCCATAAATACCATAATGCAAAACTCTTCATGGGGCATAGCATCTTCGGCGAATGGGACGCCTCCAAACGCTGTGTCGAAGAATCCACGGGAAACGTCTGGATGGAACTGACCGCCATCCCTGGCGGGAGAGGATTGATTGAAAAACTCGTGGAGGATGTCGGAAGCCCCCGCATTCTCTTTGGCACAGACATGCCATGGTTTGATGAATACCAGGCGGTCGGCGGTGTCCTCTCCGCTCGGATTTCCGAAGACGACATGCGCAACATTCTCTACAGGAACGCAGAGAAACTCATGGTGGAATGACCTGTATCAAACATCAACAATCAAAACAGAGGATACGCAACATGTCAAAAATCAAAGTCACCATCTGGAATGAAAACGTCCACGAAAAAGATCCTGGAAAACTCGGCGAACTCATCCGCAGCATTTATCCAAACGGCATTCATGGCTGCCTTCAGGAAGCCCTTGCCGCCGATGACCTCGAAATCCGCACTGCGACCCTTGACATGCCTGAACAGGGCTTGCCAGATTCATTGCTGAACGACACGGATGTCCTGATGTGGTGGGGACATTGCGCCCACAACAAAGTCGAAGACGCGCTTGTTGACCGCATTCAGGCACGCGTCCAAGGAGGCATGGGCCTTATTGTCATGCACTCTGGACACATGTCAAAGGTATTCCGCCGCATGATGGGCACCTCGTGCCGTCTGCGCTGGCGCGAAGTCGCAGAGAAGGAACGTCTGTGGGTCATTGATCCATCTCACCCCATTGCACAAGGCGTTCCAGAAACATTTGCGATTGAGCACACGGAAATGTACGGCGAGCCGTTTGACATTCCGCAGGATGGCCATTTGGTTTTTATCACGTGGTACGAAGGCGGCAACGTCTTCCGCAGTGGCGTGACATTCCAGCGAGACAAAGGGAAAATTTTCTACTTTGCGCCTGGCCATGAGACGTTTCCTATCTATCATGACAAGAACGTGCAAAAGGTACTCGCCAACGCCATCCGCTGGGCCGCGCCGACACTTCCTGTCTGCAATGAACGCGTCACGCATGAACCAGAACCGCTGGAAAAGGTGACTTCAGTCAATCCTCTGGACGCTCTTGACACCTCTGCTCTCCACAAGACAATCTAGCGAATACACTCCGAATTCCTTACATGGGGACAAATGGGACACATAGAAAGCAGTCCACAGTTTGTGCAAGACACAAAAAGGAGTTATCCCATTTGTCCCAACATCTGAAACATGACTCTGAATAAAGAGAAAACTCATTTACCTGGGGAAACATGAATTTTCAATTTAACTTTTCCCCCGAGTGTTCTGGCGTTTTCTTCCGTTAGGAAATAATCATCAGACAGTATGTTTTTTGATGAATCCGTGAATGTACTTTGAATATTCATCAGGAAAATAACTAAATCAAAGAATAAATCTGAAGTAAATATTCTCTCTGTAGCACGTTGTAATTGCATAGAAAGTTGCGAATGCTTTGATGCGTATTCAGGGGAAATATAAATCCAGAATGGTATTTCTGTCATGACCTGTGTAAAAACCTCTATCCGAGGGTCATGCCCACGTCCGCTAGCAACATCTTCAGAGTGGTCTGACAAGTATAAAATCGCCGAAGCATTTCTCTCTGTAAAGAATGAAAAAAGTTTTTCTATCACTTGGTCGTTATAACTGACGCTCTTTTCATAGTCAGAAAAATCTGAATCTTTCATATAATCAGCGGGATAGACTTGGTCGTAAGGATAATGGCTTCCTATTAACTGAATGACGATAAATTCCTTTTCAGAAAGTTTGTCGGGGAGGAAATCCAACATATCCATATCTGTCACCTTATGATCAATCTTCCCTCTAACCATTGGAAGACTAAAAGAATTTTCAGCCGAGTTGGAGATTACAGCAGTTGGTGAATCAAGCAGCAAATTGACGCCCTGGGCAGAAAACCAACGAGTTGAGAAATCGTTATGTCTGGCAATATCAAACAATGAAATAGAATCACGCAGACCTATTTCCTGATTATCATATTGATTCTGGTTTGTCAACATATATGCAATACAACGGATAGTCTGAGCGTATGCGGAATAAACATTTTTAAATTGATAAAATTTCTTTTCATTTACCATCTTCTGTTGAAATGGAGATGTTTCCTTCGGATAGCCATAAGCGCTCATGTAATGGCGATTAAGTGATTCACCAATAATAATCACAAAAATACCAGATGAATCGGCATTTCGGGGTTCATTGCTTAGCCTTTTTTGGATAAATGCTTCATAATTCGCACGTTCTTGTTTGAACTTCTTATTCTCTTGATAATACGAAACTGGAGACCACATCAGTTTAAACACATTGGAATAGTAAAACCTTGTATGAAATCCGATTAATACTATAGCAAGAACTGTTATGGGAATTATCATGCATGTAACAGATAATAAACGCTTTGTATTGCATTGTTTCTTATAAATTAATATGACATTTAAAAATATTAGTCCTATTGCCAAAATTCCCGCTGAAATCAATAATAGATATTGATGGTTCAATCGAGACATGTATCCTAGGGCTTCGCTGAAATTCGTTTGACAAACTGCAACAATGGCATCATAATCAAATGACGCGTTGCCTAATACAGAATTAAGAGAAAGAATAATGAAAATAAAAAACAGAATGCTGCAAAAAACATTCCAACATACGTGTATTATTTTACATACTAGAGATTTAGAAAAAGTTGAATCACGCATTAACATATCAATGGAAATAAAGACGCAACCCAATGAAAAATAAACGAAATATTGTGAAAGAAAATAAGCCTTGTTCTTCCATTGACTATTAAGCATATCTACCATCATGATGGAATATGGCAATAATAGACATATCAGGTGATGTAAATACGCCAGTTTACTACATATCAGAATTGACTGTGCATACGACCAGAAAACAAGTGCAAATACTGCTGAAAAAGTTGTTATCAGATATAGACCTGAATCTTTTCTATGAATGATCAAAAACAGAATTGCAAAAAAGATGAAGTTAATAGCAAAATCAACAACTAAAAGTCTCCACTTTGGAATGAAGCCTTTTTTGTTTAGAAAATCTAAAAAAGATTGTTTTTGTTCCATAATTATGAATCTGATATTATAATACCATTACAGAAAAGAATGATAAATGGCAATCAATTCGTCGGCAAGTGAATCCCAACTGAACTTTTGAACATCCTGCAATGCTTGTTCGGTCAGACGATTACGAAGCGAATCATTGCCATCCATGCGTTTGAAAGCCTCTTCAAGCGCATCATCATCGCCGCTGGGAAACATCAGCCCGTTGACCCCATCCTTGATGAAGTCTTTCAGTCCGCCTGCGTTCGACGCAATGACAGGAAGTCCAGCAGCCCAAGCCTCAAGCGCAACAATGCCAAAAGGTTCATGGACCGACGGTAAAATAAAACAGTAGGCTTCATGAAGGATATCGACCAGGCGCGGATCATCAGGCGACAAGCCGGGAATATAGGTAAAACGCTCCTGCAAACCACGCTTCTGGACTTCGGCCAGCAGTTCGTCGCGATACCATTCCGCCGTGGCGGGACCAATCAACAGAAGATGCGTGTCCTCATGCGCAGCAAGAAGCGGTACAAGTGCCTTCTGGTTTTTCTGGTAGTCGATTCGCGAGATGCAGACCAGCAATTTTCTATCGGACGGGATTCCCCATTCCTCCCGTGGATGCGTCTGCACAGGTCGTTGGTATCTTGCACAGTCAATCCCGTTCGGCATGTAGATGATCCTCTGCTTCGGATATTTATTGTGCAGCCGCGCCTCTTCAACGCGTCCGATACAAATAACGGCATTTACGCGTGCCAAAGGGTCAAAGCGCATTCCACACAGACGGTCCAGAATGCCGCCATAGTTGAATTTTCCCTTCACTGGCTCCATCATGCGTCGCAACTCCTCTGGGGGAACATCCTCGCTGCCGCCATGGATGCTCATGATGCATGGAATACCAATGGAGTGCGCAGTCGCGACAGCGCGTTGTGCCAGCCGCCCCGCCGCATGGATGTGCAGCAAGTCATAGCCGCCATTGCGAATCGCTCGGAACATCTTCGGACATAGCGGGCTGCCGCCTTTCTTGTCGAGGGCAAGCCTTGTCGAAGCAGTCATTGGCCAATATGGATAAACATAGGGAAAACGGTGAATTGGCACTCCTTCACGCTCATCATCCCCTGGCTGGGACAACGCCGCAGTCGCCAGAATATCCGCCTGAATCCCCCGTTGCCGCTGTCGCGTCACCGTGTTCCAGACAACCGTCTCCGTCCCTCCCCACTCGTCAAAGGTGAAGCGTCTGACAATATGTGCGACCTTAAGCATTGTCTGGATGTTCCTTTTGATAATCCAATCCGCCACGCCTATGATAGAGTTTCTGAACCATGCGACGGACGGGCGATGACAGCAATTCGCTCATTCCTGCGGGATGCTTCATGAGAAACACAGCGTCTCGACAGGATTCCCTTGCCGCGCCCAGCAACGCCCTGGCAAGCGTCGGCACAGTTTGGAAAATCTTCGCGTCGGCATAGCCTTCGCCATAGAAGCGTTTTTTCAATTCCTTAATGGTATAGTTGTGCGAATGTTCAACGTGCGCATTGGCCGCATAAGCGATGCGGATGGGGCGCCGATGAGCCCATTCGACATCCTCGGAATATCGCATGGATTCATCGAATGGATGGGCAATCAAGTCTTCACGGCGGATTGCCGACGAAGCCAAGGAGAAAAAGAACTTCCATGTCGCAGCAATACGTCCGTCACCGAATGCACGGGTATTGTCCTTGACCACAAGCCATTGGGCATCAGGTCTTGGCAGTTGATTTCCATATACTGCATCAGCAGTTCCCGCAAGCAATGGCTTTACCAGTTCATTCAGATACGAATCATCCAAAGGTATCGCATCCGCATTGTTGAAGACGACAATATCCCCTGAGCATTGCCGCACCATGTAGTTCAACGTCCGTCCTGGCCGATATTCGCCGTCGGGGCGCGGAATCAGCCTTATCTTTGGAAAAGACTCAATAATGGAAACGGTGTCATCGCTGGAGCCGTCATCGCAGCAGATGATTTCCACATCCATTCCCCTGGCCGCCTTGAAAAGCCCCTCCAATGTACGGCGGATGAACTTGCCGTCATTTTTGGAACGTACGAGAATGCTGATTCGTTCTGGCATGGCTATTTGAATGAAGCCAACGCCTCATCAACTGAATCGAAAATCTCAAAGACGCGGAAGACTTTCGTGATGTCAAACACGATTTTCGGCCTTGGCTGAAGGCATGCAAGTTTGACTGCACCGCCAGAAGCATTCGCTTTCTGGAGCAGGAAGACAAGCGCTCCCAGCCCGCTGCTGTCAATATGGCTCATGCCGCTGAGGTCGAAGAGAATATTCTTGCAGTCATTCATGCGCGTCAGGATAGCCTCTTTGAATGCCTCCGAATAGACTGCCACCAGACGGCCCTCGACTGTAACCTTCAGTACGTCGTCAATTTGTTCGAAACGATACTCCATTTCATTCACTCCTTTTTTGGTTTGCCGAATATGTTATAGTCACGATTGTTTTTACAAATTCCGTCAGCATTGTTCCCCGTAATGCTATTGCGTTTTTCGGGATTTCTTGATTTCCTCAATGGAACTTACCATGAGTTCAAAATAATCCTTCACCTCGCGGACATCGTCTGGAATGGCTACATTGGACAAAACGGCTGCCAGTGAACGCTCATCCGTTGGTTCAAAGCCATGCATTCCATTTAACGGATGTTCGCCCATATCCGAAGGAATAACCTGGATTCCGACATTCATGAAAAAGATTTCATCGCCGAAGTATCTGTCATCCCTGTAAATGCCGTATGCCTTCTCATCCTCGGGGGAAAGCCAGCGGCCATGCTTTTCTAGGGGGTCCATGGCCTTGTGAATCTTCTCCTTGGAATCTGGCGACAGATAATTGAATCGAACCATCGTAGAATCATAGCAGACGCCATAATCCTTTCCAAACTCCAGCCCCGTCTCCTCAACGGCGGCACGGACATCGACCGTATAAGCCAGTGGAGTCATCCCGTGGTCGGAGAATACTGTCAGATGAATGTCCTTACCAGTCTTAAACAATGTTCGATTTAAACTGTCATACCAATCCAGTTTCTGCTGGATGATTTGCGGCTCATTGACATGCGCATGAAGCACTCCATCCAGTCCCGCCGTATAAATGAAAACAAAATCACATCCGTTCTGGATGGCATCCCTGCCAAGCAAGATATTTTCCTCATCGTTCAAATGCCAGTCCGCGATATGGAACTTGATGCCTGAAGCATCCAGCACATCCCGCAGGTTTTCGACCTGCTCCATCCCACCTGCAAGAAACATGTCTTTTTTCTCAATGTAGTCCATGTATTTCAGTTTCTTGAAAGGGACGTGATATAACTGGAAATAGCCTGTAATCCCGCAGCATTTCTTGACAAACTTCGACAGATAATAGCGAATCCTCCCGCGATTCCAAAAGGACACAGGACGAAGCAATGAAGTCATAAAATCAAGTTTTTTAAAAGGAGAATGCTCTGGATCGTATCTGAACGCGCTCAAATGACCATGTTCCCCTGGAGTCTTTCCAGTCAGAATCGTAGGGATGGCACTGCATGAATAGCCAAACTGCATGCGTATGGGATGACGTTCAGGAAGAACATCCTTCATAAACCCCGTACGCTGGACGATTTCCCATCCCAGCGCATCTATGAACATAAACACTTCTACAGGTCTTGACGTTGCTACCATTGTTGAACCTCAAAAAATGAAACAACTATAATCATGATATATAATATACACCATGGTCAGTCAGTTTCACCTCATGGCAGGGGAGCATACCCAGAAAGTTTTCTAAAATCATCCACTGGGCGCCTCTCCAGCCATTCTTGCATAGGAGCAATCGGCCCGTCCAGAAGAAATCCAGTGACCATGGCTGCTGGTGCGATTGTCTCCCAAACGGTATATTCGCTGGAACCAACAGAATAGGCCTCTATATTCGTCCAACGCCTCCATATCGGCCAGATTTTCCCTAATTCCTTCTTGCGTTCTTTTCCATTAATGCCTTCTCTAGGCAATAGACTCAGATTCAAGCCTTTGAAATTCATCATCTTGTTTTCTGGATAAGACAGACTATGGACAAGCGAGCAATCCTGATGCTCAAGATAGAAAATGTTGCGGTAAGGCGTTATGCCAGGAACAAACTCCGCTATTCCATCTGCATAACTTGTCAAATCCAGAAACCTGACGGGATAGACGGTACCAAGGCCGCTTGTCATCGTCATTCCCCACGGATTTGCGCCATTATGGAAATCATAGGCCAGATATGCCGCGTCCAAATAATCTTTTTCCCCTGTAATGACGTATGCTGCGATGAAATGGCACGCCTTGCGCAATGGATGGAAGGTCCCCCAGCCCATGGTCCCGACCCAAGTGCCACGTGGCTCTTCCCATGCAATCCTATATGGATAATTCTCTTCCTGCCACTTGATAAATAGACGCGCCTTACTTCTTATCTCCTTTTGACGGTTCTCCCGCCATCCGTCGTTCTTACCTCCAAAAATCTCGCGTTCAATCCAAATTAGAGGCGACCATCCCCATGAGTATTTCCTTATGGATGCCATAACTTCATCTTTATTGTAATGATTATCGTATGAAGGGTCATTGAACAGTATCGACAAATTGAATCCAGCCTTGACATAATACTCCGCTGGAAGATTTGGAGACTCATAGAAGACCAATCGACAAGGTTCCTTTTTTTCCTTTGTGTACTTATATTCACGCCGTTTGGCATTGGCTGGATTTACTGCATAATCCCATGCTTTTTTTGCGGAATCGCGATATGTTTCAGATAGACTTGGCTTGCCTGCCTTCAGAAGCGCCAACGCCAGTTCAGAAGCCGTCGCTGCATAGATGATGCTGCTTCTGCGTGTGGCGCATGACAGATAATACGTCAGTTTCTCATCACTGGGCAGGCCATCTCTGCTATTTGGATGTCTTGTGGTTTCAACCCATCCGCTGACTCCGCCATCCTCCTGCTGGCTGTCCAGAAGATGCTTTAGCCCCCAGCATGCCTCATCAAGGATATCGGGGATGCCATTGCCGCTTTCTGGAATGTTCAATTGTCCGTCCGTAAAATTGCCAGGCCGCAACATATAGACAGCCGACAAGCCGCAGACGATTTCCAAATGCACCTGTCTGCGGTCACAATCCGCCGCATCATGCCATCCGCCTGGCAGATGCAACACTTCAGTACAATCATCTGCGTTGGCTCTAATTAATGTGAACCGATTGACAGGAATGGACTTAATGTCACTTTCATAAAATCCGAACTTCCTACTAGAATCCTTATTTTCCGAATAGGCGCTCTCATCAGGAGGAAATGTCCCACGACGTATCTGCGCATGGCATTCTGGGCAAATCCAATGCGTATAAGGTTCTGTTTTGGCAATGCCGCATCTCTTGTGGTACAGGCCTCTAGCGTGAATAAAAAAGGACTCCGCCATGCCACGGCTGTCAATCCTGAAGTTTTCAGAACGCCCCAAGGACGGCACTCGAAGAAAATATGTCCCTGGAGTCTTAACCCTTGAGAAACGCAGTTCGGCGACTTCCTCGCCTGTAAACGGCACCCCGTCGCCTGTAACGGGATCCTGCATCCTGGCTTTGACCTTTCCCGTATGAACGACAGCGCCTGTCACCGCATCGCACAATTCAAATGGCTTCCCGAAATAAGGTTTCATCGGGAAAGCGCCAGCCGTTCCTTGCCATCCCCCCAGATAAGCGAACTTCAAACGAGCAGAAGGTACATAGCCCACCTGGTTGAACTTGAACAACGGCGTCGGGGTCTCTATAGAATAGCGAAACTCCACGTTTTCCCCTGTCGGAAGTCCAATATTCACTTTTTCACCTTCTGCCAGGGGGCGATTCAATGTCAGGAAGACAAAATGCGCCACTAGTGCATTGTACGTATAGACCATCTTCCCTGAATTGTCAGGGAACGCCGCCTGCCCTGTCGAACTAAACCAATAGCCGAGTTTTTCTATGCCCAAAGGACGTTCATCATTCGATTTCAATAGATATTCATTCTGCTTTTGAAGGCTCCGCACGATTTCTGGACGGTACTCTCCAATGACTTCTGTCGCTGAAATGCTGAACTGATAGTCAATCGACCAAACAGGCTCATGTTTCCTCATGCCTTTGCAGCGTTCCTTCCAACGTTGCTGGAATTTTCTTTGAAGCGCTTCGTAGTAATCGCCCGTCAACGCCAAATGCGATGAATCCAAGGCAACACATTTCCATTCCCCCTGCGCATCGCCTGGAAGTGCACCAAAGACCTTGATGGAGAAAAAAAACAAACTAACCAATACTAATTGTTTCATCGTATTTCAATCAATGGGTCCCTTGTACCCCGCATCCTTCCATCTAGTGAATAATGAGTTATTGTTCGTTGACTGGTAAAACAGATGCATCATCCTTTTTACGCAATGCATACGGTTGCCCCGTCATATTCCTCTTTCTGGAGTGTTCCCAAGCGTTTTTCTTTTTCTTTTATTTCAATTTGCTTCATTATGGTGCCAAGAGCAGCCAATAATGCGAAGCAAATCATAAGTTGCATGAAATTGATCTGCTGCTTCAAAACCCATTCAAGCACCGACTGCGAGTAAATGCTTGACAAACCTCCCAGCAACCCTGCTGGAAGGAAAAAATACTTTGTCTTTTGCGTTTTGAAAACGAGTATGAAAGCCTTTGTCCAATAAAAGAAAAACCATGCAAGAAGCAAAACGAGTGCTGGAATGCCGCATTCCGCCGCAACCAGCAGGTAGATGGTCTCGACAATTCCATTTCTTTGACCTTCTTCGTAAGCGAAATCCTTTAATGGCTCTCCGTATGTATAGGGATAGTTGATTTTTATACCCCAATTATTAAGTCCGACTCCCAGCATCGGTTCATCTTCAATCATGTTTTTGGCAGCCTGCGCCAACTCTATACGAGTATTTCCAGACTGTGGTGATGCGGTCTCAAACCTTTCAATGATCCGTGGAATGCTCAAAAGGACTCCCAAAATGCCAAATACAACCAAAGGCATCGTCAAAAACATTTTTCGCGGTTTGACATTGAGCAACAGGCAAACCGTGCCCGTTATCGCGCAGCCAAATGGGTAACAGGCAATGGCACCACGAGAATATGTCCTGAAGACACAAGCGGAAGCCATCAGAAACAGCATAAGAAGTTTCATTGAATGTCGATCTGAAACTATATACCTTGCAAGGCAAAGTGTTCCAAGAACAGTCAAGTACATGGACATGCTGTTCTGATGGGGGAAAAAGGACCTCACCTGCCATATTCCGCTCACATGCTCTTTGACTACCCAAAGGAATGCAACGATGACTATGATGTCCAATCCTATAAATACTATTTTGAAATCGCGAGTCTTAACAACATAGTTATAGATGGTGATGAAAAGAAGATACATCATCATCATCTTCCAGAGTTCAAAAAAGGAAAAAAGGCTTTTCGCAGCATTCGTGAAAGACATCAGCGACATGATGAAATACATCAGATAGATTTTGCTGCCCCAGTCGGGAAATAAACTGGGCTTTCCCCATCGGATGATGGTTGTCATGAAGATTGAAAAGGCAACCAGATATATAACCGAAATCTCTAGACCGCGTGAAGTTCCACGATACCATTCATGCGAGATGAAATTGATTGACACTTGCTCAAAAACAATGATCGGCAGTACCAATCCCAGCATCGCATAACGCATAAAGCGTATGTTGCTGCAAAACATGACAATCATGGGAATGACCCCGATGACCACCATTGAAAATATCACGTATTTCATAATCCCAGTTTCCACATCAAGTGGATGCCCTGGCGCACTCCCCTTGAATGGTGCCACTAATGATATGTATCATACACTCGATAAGGTGAAATAAGCGTGTTCATCAACTGTCCCGTTGGCAGAATCTTCCGCACAAACACATTGTATTCGGAAGCATTGTCATGCGGGACATAGACAAAGTCCCCGCTCTGCAAAAACACATTGGGCTTCGTGCCACGAAGAATGCCGTCAATGTCAACCCGATACAATGTCGGATTATCCGTCCCACCACGGATGATAATTGCATGGGACCAATGCGTCTCTCGAAGCCCGCCACCTGTTGTCAACAATTCCAGAATACCAAGGTTTTTATCCCAAATACGCTTATGTGGGCGACCGACATCCCCTATGAGACATACCATGGATTCCGAACGCACAGCAATATATATGTAATCGCCCTTTCTCAACAGCAGATTATTGTTCATGTCACCTTCCTCAATGGCCTTTGAGAAATCAACAGGAAGCCTCGTCCCGTCTCTCATGAAATAGGAGTTTACCAAATCTGCCGCGTCAAGGACCTGACCATCATAATACCTTGTTGATGATCCGCCCGCCTGTGCATACAAATCTGCAAGCCTCATGCTATTGGAAATAGTGTACATGCCAGGCTTGGCACATGCGCCACTGATTGTCACTGTTTCGGAATGAATCTCTACAGGTGAAATTCCGACGACAGGACTGCGGATAAATTCCTCAAGAAGTTCCTCTATGTTCTTTGCCGCCTGCGCCAGTGTCTTCCCTGCGACCTGCACTTGTCCAAGAAACACCATGCCAATATAACCATCTGGAGTAACAACCATCTGTGATGTCAAATCGGGGTGGTTATAGACGATTATTTTGATGGTATCACCCGCATTGATGGTATATGGGTCAAGTTCCCTTTCATTCTGTTCAATCAATTTCTCCATATTTACCTCTTGTTCCCCTTTTGTAACCCCGTGATCATCTATGATGTCACTTTTCAAGTCCGCGATATCGGGGAATTCCATATAATTTCCCGTCATGCGGTCTGAATAGCATCCTGATAAAACAAGCAATGTCATCACGGAAACAATGACGGCAATGCCTTTTGCAAAAGCCTGCCGCCACTGTCCAAATTCCTTATTCATGAAAAACAGATGCAAATATTCCATAGTAGTATGACTTTTCCTGTTTTTTGTTCCAACACTGGTAACACCATGCATGCCACGGGAATTCGCGGCATGGCATCTGTCACGCATCAACATTGATGACTGCGGATATGTTGTGAGAATTCGTGGCTATCGTCATCATCGGCTTCCCAGTCTTATGCTGGTGCCGAATAATGGCTCGTATCATGGAACGTTTTGTGTGCTTTACAGCGGCTAGAATTATCGAAGAATCACAGAATGTCAGCATCTGCTGCAAGAACACGCCTGAAAGGTCAAGGTTTTCGCGACGAGTTACGATTATCAAATCATAGGTGTTCCTCAATTCCTTGATATCGCTTTCAAGCATCTGAAGTTCAGACGGCGACAATGCGGAGATATTCTCTACTGGCAATGCCCCCTTCGAGCCTGAATAGGAAACCGCCGACAAATCAATGCTGTTAGACGGTGCTTCATAATTCATCGCTTCAACAATGAATATTGACAAAAGCCGTTTGCCGCTCATCGCATAGTTCCACTCGAAGTTCTCAAGCAATTTGCTGCAGTAATTCACCCCAGGAAGAGCGCCAAGGAAAACAATTCCCCTGTTGCCGTTTTCCGTCTCGAAATTGTAGAAAATGCTATCATAGACCATTTTCTCCTCTTCTTCGGAATTGAATTTCCTCTTTTGTGACAGCAACCGCCCCAGGTTTCTGAGTTCAGGGTAAAAAGCCAATTCTCCATCGACGATACGCCCGAAAGCAAGTTCCAGAGAAGACACGATGACCAGCAGGAACGATGTCATGAGACAACTGAAAATGATCGCGCACACAATCATTTTCTGGCTAATCAGCGGCTCTTCCTTTGCAGTCACCGCAGATTCGACTTGCGTTAGGTCGTTCTTCATCGTCGCCTTCTGGTAATTGATATCGCTTGTCAGGTTTTCAAGGTCCTGCTGGGCAGAGGCCACAGCCGCACGCTGATGAGCCAGTTGCTTGCTCTTGGGAATCAACTCCTGCATCCTTTTGATTGTATCTTCCTCAACCCTGATTTCCCTTTCCAACGCCATCTTGTTTTCATTAAGCCTTTCCCAGGACGCTGTATGGTTCCTTAATTCCTCATAGACCTTATCCAACTTGCTTAAGACCGCAGGATCAACGTCCGTGATATTATTGTCTTTCTTGAAATCATCGAATTCCTTCTGTATTCCCGCGCGTTGCGCGAGTTTGGTAGTCAACCTTGGATTCTTTTCCGTATAAAGTTCCCGAAGCATCAGAATCTCCTTGTCCATCTTCTCCAATTCCGCCAAAAAGGCTTTGATTTTGGTTGCATGGACAAGCATGGCGGGATTGATTGCCTTCACAAGCGCCTCCTTGGCTTCCTTTAGCCCCTGAACGCGTATCAACTGCACGTTGACATCAGACAGCGCCTCCTTGTGGGTTTTAATGGACTTGTTCAACCTGTCAAGTTCATTTTCGGGAGACTGCACGCCAAGATTCAGCCCCAAATCCAAGTCTTCCTGCTCGATTTTCGCCAGCGAATCCTGAAGTTCCCTCCGCCTTATCTGAACAGTTTCTTCCCATCTTTCCAAATCCTTCGTCCGATATGCCACATATTCCCTCATGCATACATCTGAAAGCGTATTCGCCCTTTGGATCGCCTCTTTGCTTGTTGCCCCCTTTACTCCAAGATTATAGACATTCGTCCGTTTTTTGTCCGCTTCAATGGAAACCATGTTCATCAGGGAAGATATCTCGCTGCTATTCATTCCAAGTTCTTCCGCCAGTTTGACAATCGTCTGGCGACGCCGAATCAACTGCATGATCTGCCTGTCATCAACCGTCTTCACTTTTGAGGACGGCCTGGGATAGTACACTAATGTGACATGCGACTCAAAACGGTCTGTCGCCTTGAGACGGTACCGATAGATAAGATAAATCGAACCTGCCAACACCAGCGCAAAAAACAAAAACAAGAGGATCGCGTAACGCATAAGAATCATCTGGCCAAGTTTTCGCCAGAGAATCAAGCGCTCTTCCTGCTCCGTATCGCTTATGTCAAATGTTTCGTCAGTCATATTTCTCTCATCCTAATAATCACTTCCCTCTCCTGTCAGCCACTTCCCTCACCTTATCAAATCTTTTTCTAAATCACTTCCCGTTTTTCTTTTGTTCTAAACCTAATTAAATATTTTCCATCTCTTGAAAAGCCGTCGTTCCCGTCTTGGGAAATCCGTCGCGTTTTTAAGCAAACAGTATAGCCTGCCCAACAACAAGGCTTCTGGTGGCGTGAAGTTCAAGGTCAGCGCAGGCCATAGCGTTTTTGCACGGACACAATGCCGCGCCATTTGCCTGAACGTGCTTTCGCCATGCCTTCCGCAGGCTTTTTTTAAAGCCTTGCAGACTTCATCATCCGTCGTTTTTGAAACTTCGGCAACATGGCACACACTGTCGCACCAGAAATCCCGCAGTCCTCTCCAAACAACCAGAGAATTGCCTGGCAACTCTGTTGTTGGCAAGAACTTGAAATCAAGGGCATAATCGTACAATTTAATATAATCTTCAGGCAACCTAATTTCAATTGACAACTTATGAAAAATATCCTTTCGTTCCCTGGCAGTCCAGCCATAGACGCCTTTGCTCATCATAACCGCATCACCACTGCCCAGCGCGGCCTTATGGAGATTCCTCAATATAAAACCTGTATCCGTCTGAGGAATAGGTGATGCTAATTTTTCCGATGCGAACAGCAATCCCATCCCTCTGTTCAGCAATAGGCGCAAAGCCTCTGAAAAGGGAAGGGCGGAAGCAGGACGTTCGGGAATGCAGTCCAGCAGACCAGGCTTACCGTAAACAAGGCAATGTCCGCGCCTCAGTTCCTGATACATGAGACGCGGCGAAAGCCGTGCCAGTTCCGAGGGAGTCTTCGCAGACGAGAAATCGACATCCAGTTCCAATTCTTCCGACCATTTGCGCGAAATACCCGTCAGACTGTCATCGATTACACTGGCGCTGCCTTGGCCTTCCTCTCGTATCACAAAAAAATCCATGTCGTTGTACAGATGGGAAACGCCGTCCGCCGTGCGCAGGACACCGCCCTCGCCTCGGCCATAGCCCCCGCCGAGATAGACTCCCGCAAGATGCGGAGGGTCAATTTCCGCAATTTCCTTGCCGATGTTTTCCAAAGCGTCGGCAAGGCGTTTCTCAACAGCCGAATCGTTTACGGCAGTGAAACTACCATGAGTCCGGTCCTGGAATGACATTGATGAAACTCCTGTATATCAGCCCTTTAATGATGATTTTGCAAATGAGGTACATGGAACGGTGATGTTCATAATACGTATCGTCTAGTTTTTGTTGCCATGAGGCGCGAAGCAGGGAAAACAAATCTGATGAGCAGAACGCGTATGGCAGTTGCGGAGCACTTTGAGATTTTATCAGACGGCCTTTGCCGACAAGCGTCAGGAGAATCTTCGGATAGCGGTCTAGAGACAACTTATACGTCCACAAGCGATCCTTAAGCCAATGGCTGAAGGGCAAATACAGCAGGAACGGCACCGCATACGCCACTGCCAGAACACATGCAAGCATATATTCAAAGACCAGCAGCCAGTCCCAGCGTTCGTAATGTCGTATATCCGCGGCAATGCCCAAATCCTCCATGTCAAGAAAAACTTCCGTATATGGGTCAATGATACGCCCTGAAGCGACAATCTTGTTCTTCAGTTCCATTTTCATCCCAACGTATGTGTGATCAACAATCACAGAATGCCTTACATCCGTCTCCCTGTCAATCATCACATTTCGGCCGACAATCACCCCGTCGCTGAGTTTGCATCCATACTCTACGCAACAGTCGTCGCACAACATGACTGGCGGCTTGATGTCAACTTCCGAC
>JAGCTA010000507.1 GCA_017963875.1 Victivallales bacterium
ATAATATGTATTATATACTAAGATGAAGTTGGTTGGGATTGTCATGGTTTCCCAGCAGGGGCTTCAAACCGAATTTGGCACGCGCCTTGTCGGTTACCAGCCTTCCTGCGGGTGTCCTGATGATATATCCTTCTTGAATCAAATACGGTTCATAGACATCCTCAATGGTGCTCTCTTCCTCGCCAACGGCGACGGCCAGGCTCTTCAGCCCGACAGGATGTCCCTTGTATTTGACAATGATGGCCTCCAGAATTCGATTGTCCATCTCATCGAGGCCGTCCTGGTCAATATCAAGCATTGTCAGTGCCTTGTCCGCCATGTCTTTCGTAATGACGTCACTATTGTTGACCTGCGTGTAATCCCTGACCCACTTGACAAGGTTGTTGGCGATTCGCGGCGTGCCCCTGCTACGACTGGCAATGACTTCGAGGCCGCTTTTTTCAGCCTTGATGCCAAGCACCTGTGAACTTCGGGTGAGAATCTTCGTAAGGTCATCCACATTATAGTAGTCCAATCTGCACGTCATTGTGAAGCGCGAGCGCAACGGCGCGGAAAGTTTTCCTTGCCTTGTTGTCGCGCCGACAAGAGTGAATTTTGGCAGGCTCAACCTGACGGAACGTGCTCCGACCCCTTGTTCAAGCATAATATCAATGACATAGTCCTCCATGGCGGAATAGAGATATTCCTCAATATGCATGGGAAGCCGATGGATTTCGTCTATGAACAAGATATCGCCTTCATTCAGGCTGGTGAGAAGTCCCGCGAGGTCACCTGGCTTTTCAATTACGGGACCAGAGGTTGACTTCAGGTTCGCCCCGACGGCATTCGAGATAATTGTCGCAAGCGTCGTCTTGCCTAGCCCAGGCGGGCCGCAGAGAAGGATATGGTTGAGGGTTTCGCCGCGGGATTTGGCGGCCTGAACCATGATATTGAGCCTTTCTTTGACAGCGGTTTGACCAGGAAAATCCTCAAAACACTGTGGCCTGAGTCCTTGTTCAACCACATCATCCTTGGAATTCAATGTATTTGTAATGAATCTTTCGGTCATATCTTGACTGTTCGTTTTCTTAAGGAAAAAGACAATTAGGAATTAAGGAGTGCCAATGCCTTTCTGATAAGATCTGCCGCAGGTGCCTGCTGGCCGACGGTCGCTATGACCCTTAGTACGGCCGCCTCCGCCTGGTCATGTTTGAATCCCAAGGTAATCAACGCCGCGATGGCATCGTTTTCTGCATCGCTCATCATTGTCTTGGACTGCACTGCAGTGGTGGAGGTGCCTTCGGCCAGATCACTGACCTTGTCCCTGAGTTCAACAACCATTCTCTCCGCAGTCCTTTTGCCGATGCCCGAGATTTTCGACAGCAGTTTAATGTCGGAATTAAGAATCGCCGAAGCGAAATCGCTTGTTTTCATTGAACTGAGAACATTCAGGGCCAGTTTCGGACCGACACCTGATACTGTCGCCGTCAGGAGCAGAAAGAGTTTTCGTTCACTGGCGGTTGCAAAGCCATAGAGATGGATATCGTCTTCGCGGACTGTCATCGTTGTGAGCACCGTGGCTTTCGTCCCTGGCGCTGGCAATGCCTCAGACGTGCTCAGAGGAACGGACACCGCATAGCCCACGCCATTGCAGTCTATGACGATTTCCGTTAAGTTTTTATCGACGAGTGTGCCTGTCAGTTGGGCAATCATTTTTCAACTCCTTATCTTATATTATAATAGTAGAGGAATTAGAAAGTTCTCTGGA
This sequence comes from Victivallales bacterium, assembly GCA_017963875.1. The sequence goes on from JAGCTA010000507.1 coordinate 1,748, forward strand.
GAGCGACAACAATACCCTGGATTGTAAGTTGGTCCAGATCATAGAAGCGGGAACGGAAATTGGGGTTTGCTGGCCTAAGTTCCCAACGGCCATCCGTCAGGTAGAGTGATTTGACTGTCGTCTCTCCATCAATCATTGCAATGACGATATCGCCTATGGAAGCCTCGTCGGTCTGCTTGGCGATGATGAGGTCCCCGTCAAGGATGCCGAGGTCTCTCATGGACTCTCCATGGATTCTTAGGCCGAACAACTTATGTCCTCCAATGCCTTTGGGCAGGATTGTCGGATCAATCATGATCTTGCATTCGATATGTTCCTCGCTGAGGAGTGGAACTCCTGCGGAGACATGTCCAAGGACAGGAATGGAAAGTGTCAGCGAATAGTGTTTGGGCTTTTCAGAATTGACAAGGCTGAGGCTACGTGCCTTGGAACTTCTGTTGACAAAGCCTTTTCGCTGGAGTGCTCGGACATGGGCGAACGCAGTCGCGCTTTTAATGCTAAAATGCTCACTGATTTCATAGATCGTGGGTGCCATGCCCTGCTGTCGTGCGAACTGCGAAATAAAGTCCAGAATCTCCTGCTGTTTGCTGGTGAGTCCTTTCATGGTATGCGCTTTTGCCTTTTTGGGTAATGATTTTCCGCTGAAAATTGATTTTGGAATAATGTACCCCGCTAATTTTCATTATGCAAATTAAAATTAGCAAAAAAAATAATGTCTGATATTTGTACAGTGATTTTTGATATCGGCAGGTCAGCATTTATTCTATGTTCATGATCTGCTCTCTCACCCTAGAGAGTTCGGTCTTGAGTTTCAGGGCATCTTCTGAGATGGTCATATCCGCCGTCTTTGCAGAAAGGGTATTGACCTCGCGGTTCATTTCCTGACCGAGAAAATCCAAATCACGCCCTGGATCTCCATCACTGTTCAGCAATTCCGCATATTTGACAAGATGTGACTTCAATCTGACGACCTCTTCCGTGATATCCGCCTTTTCGACATAGAAGATGACCTCCCTGGCGAGTTTTTCATCATCAATCGGGAGTTCAAGTCCAAGATTGGCAATTCTTTCCTGGAGTTTTGTCTTTAGCAGTTGTATGGCTTCGCCTTCCCTTGAATCAATATTCTCCACGAGTCCCTTCATGATGGCACCACGCGCAATGAGGTCCTCCTTGAGCCGTCTGCCTTCAGCGTGCCTGGCGGCATCCAAGTCGGACAGCGCGGCCTTGAAAGCCTGGATGGCCAGTTCACGGATAGGTTCATATTGAGCACTGTCGTTTATTGCCAAAACCCCTGGGACGAGGAGTATGTCCTTCCAGTCTGGTTCGGGATTCTTGAGGCCCGCTTTTTCGCCGATTTCACGAAGTTGCTGGGCAATATGTGCCGCTAGTTCTGCATCAATGGCAGTCGCCTGCTTCCTGTTCTCTTGATTGAACTGATAGGTCACGGCGACCTGAAATGTCCCACGGCTGAGTTGCTGCGTGACAATCTGCCTAAGTTCAGGCTCCAGCATCCCCAGTTCGCGCGGAATGCTAAAGCGCATATCGATTTGCTTTCTGCTATTGACGGAAGAGATTTCCACCGTGACGGAGTTGCCGTCCTTGTTCGCCGTGGAATGGCCGTAGCCTGTCATGCTTTTCATGGTCGTCTGTTTTATGATTTACGGTTATTTTACACTTAAAACGTCTTCTATTTCTTCTTAATCTTCGTCAGGAGCATGGCAACGACGATGAGCACCGTACCAGTGATTGTGTAGGCATTCATTGAAGATTCGCTGGCGATCATGCCTGTGCAGACGGCGATTTGGGCGAAGATGCAGGCAAGAACAGGCTTGAGCATGAATGCCATGGACGCATGGAAAGCAGAGGTCATCGCTATTCCCATGTAGTACATGTAGTAGGCGAAAGCCGTGGCAATGACCACATAGTATCCCATGCTCCAAATCGCGCGCCCCATCGGCTCAATGGCCTGCATAAACGTCTTGTCCGAAAGCAGGAAGAACACTGGCAACGCCAGAAGACCGCCAGCCAGCGAGGTCCCGCCCATATAGACCATGGCGCCATAACGGCCGATTTTTTTTCTTGTATAGCAGACACTGAGGGCGAAAAGCAACGCCGACAACGACATCATCGCGAGCCCCTTATACGTATCCGCCGTCGGCACTCCCTTTTCAAAAATGAACATTGAGATGCCGATCAACCCAAGAACCATCGCAAGCCATTTGCCGAGCGTCCATTCCTCGTTGTTGATAAAGCGCGCGAAAATAACGACAAAGACCGCGTTGGCGCTAAACACGACAGCCGCAGACGACGCATTGCTGAACTGGTCGATGGCGTAATGGAAGATACTGAGGCAGGCGGTAATCCCCATCAGGCCGTTAAGGAAGAAAACACCTATATCCTTTCCATTGAGTCTCAATCCCTTGCGATAGAAGGCAGGGAGACCAATGGCCATCAGGAGAATCCCTGTCACGACAACTCTTACGAAAACCATCATATACGGATCGATGCGTTCGCCGCATTGCTGGACAATGAATTTCTGCCCTATTTCAATGGTGCTGAAGAGCGCAATGCCTGTCAAAAGACAGAACATACCCAAAACGAGTTTCAAATGGCCATCTGGCTTCTCTGGTTGAGCCGCCACGATATCAATGACATCAAGCGTTCTGTCAATGGCGCCTCTGTATTTATCGACAATTGCCCTGGCACGCTTTCCCATATCCTCCCTTGACTGTTTATCCTCCACCAACTTTTTCAGGCAACCTGTGAAATCCGCGTCCTCCTTTACCATAAGCGCCGCATTTCCCTCTTGGAAAATCTCCGCGACCTGCCTGAAATTTTCCATGTGCTGGCCGTGGATAATCGCCTTACCGAAAATGGCTGGTTCGATAATATTGTGGCCTCCAGTCTGGCCAGCCATGCTCTTCCCGACGTAGGCGATATCGGACGCACCGAAGAAATTCATGAGTTCGCCCGTTGTGTTGACAATCAGGACATCCACCGTGCCTTCCTTCTGTTCCCTGCCCTCCTCTGGTTTCGAGAATTTGCATGTCAGCCCGTGGCTGTGGACAACGGCCTCAGCCTCCGCCGCCCTTTCGCAATGCCTCGGGACAAGAACCATGAACAATTCAGGATGGATGGCCTTCAATTCCTTGAATGCCGAGCAGACCAGTTCCTCTTCGCCAGGGTGGGTGCTCCCCGCTGTAAAAACCACTTTTTCCCCTTCGCCAAAACATTGATTAAGGACAATGGATTTGTCGGCGGCATTCACATCTGGCACTTGGTCGAACTTCATCGTATCGCAGACATAGATTCTCGGGTCTTTTCCAATGACTTTTTCAATTCGCTGGCAATCGGCAGGCGTCTGGACGCATATCGCATCGAATTTTCTGAACAATGGCGCAAACAGCCACTTCCATTTGGCATAGCCACGGCTGGATTTGTCTGACATCCGACCATTGACCAGCACGACTTTCGCACCATTCCGTTTTGCCGCCGAAATCAGGTTCGGCCATATCTCGACCTCGAAAATACACAGCATCGATGGACGGACGGCGTGCATTGTCCGCATGACTGCGAAAAAGCAGTCGATAGGGCAATAGATTGGCACGACATCGGCTGGGAGTTTCTTCACGGCCGTTGCAAATCCCGTGCTTGTCCCGCAGGAAAACACCATCGGTTGAGAGGGATGACGTTCACGCCACTTTTTGATAAACGTCATGGCGGCGATTGTTTCACCTACGCTGACGGCATGAATCCACACGGGTTTGTCAAGCGCCTTCAACCTCTGCCGTTTAGCACGTGTGAAAATGGCGAGTCTCTCCCAGAAATCCACTGTCAAGCCACCTCGCTTGATGATATGGACTAGATAGAAAGGCAGATAAACCAGAAAGAGAATCGGAAAGAGAATGCTGTAGATCAAGAGGAACATAATGATTTTTAATTACCTTTAAATTAATAAATTACGAAGATGCACGGCCAATGACCAGAATGGTCTGGTCATCAGACTGCTCAACATTTCCTACAAATGACTGTGTGACATCCAAAAGCGCCTGGCTTGCCTTTTCTGGTTCAAGGTGCTTAGCGGCGATGGCGCGCCAGTTTTTGACAAGCCTGTCCATGCCGAATTCAACACCGTCAGCGTTCAGCGCCTCATTGATACCGTCCGTGAAAATGCACAATTGCATGCCAGGCTCCAGTTCCAGTGCCTGAGTCGGAAATTCTGCCAGTTCATTTGGCCACATTCCAAGCGCTGGGCCATCGGGCTTGATTGTCTGGATTACCCCATTATCCTGCGCGACCAGGACTGGCGGATGGCCAGCACAAGCGATATTGCACATGTGGGAATGGCGGTCTATGACAATGACAACTGCGGTCAGATAATGCGCGTCATCCGAATTGGCATAGACAAGCCTGTTCAAATCAAACATGAACTGCTTGAGGTTAACATAGCGCTCTGCCAGGCTGCGCACAAAACTACGGCACATGGATGTCATCATGCAGGCAGGAATTCCCTTGCCCGTGGCATCGGCGACAAGTATCATGACCAGGTCGTCATTCAGTTCAACATAATCATAGAAATCCCCGCTGACCTCATGGCAGGCCCTGCTGATTGCAGATACGCTGAAATCACCTATGAGCGGCGGAATGTCTGGAAGAAGCGCTTTTTGAAGTTTGACGCCAAACTCCAGTTCTCGCTTCAGCCTGTCCTGATTCGCTCGTTCAGCGTAGATAAGGATAAGGCTACTTGTCAGTGCGACGGTCGATGACAATTCCGCGAACTGCTTCATGCTATTGTCTGTAAACGGCAGTTTCTCCTTGTTCCTGTTGACGGCGACAATCAGCCCTGCAAATCTGTCTTCAACCAGCAGCGGAAGAATCATCATCGTGTAGATTCCTGTCGGAACAGGGAAATTAGCCAATTGGACATCTTCCGTGTTAAGGAGCATAGCCTTACGCATCTTGCAGGCGTATCCCAGGAGCCCTTCGCCCTCGGTAAATGTCTCGTTTCGGAAAAAAGCCATCCGAAAGCGTAGATTATCATAGACTTTCGTATTGTTTTCATTCATGAAATTGCCAGTCATCACAGGAAAGTAGCCTGTGCAGGAAATGCCCCGAAGCATCATTTTGCCATCCGAGGAACTATTTTTGAAATCAGGGACAAAAATGCCCACGGATTCAGCGTCGATGTCTTCGCAAATCTGCGGTGCAATGATGTTCATCGCGTCATAGATTTCCGCTTCTGTAGCCAATTTGTGCAGAAAAAGATTGAAGACACGGCGGTTGGATTCCATGCGCGCCTGGGAATAATTGTAGCGTGCATGGAGGCGCTGGATTTCCTTGGCACCCCAAAACATGAGAATGCCAGCGAAAAGCACCGCCATGAAGAATAGACATTGAAAGAGAATTTCCATTTTCGTTAAATTACCTCTTATAAACAATACACTAATAAAACTGCAATTCCAGTTGATTCATCTAGACAAATTGACTAGTTGGCACTATTTTTTGTAAATTGCACTGTTTTCTCGTTTTTTTTTATTCAAAGGAGTTCCTCGACATGTTTGAAACGCATCTTCCCTTCCGACAGGTCCACCTTGATTTCCATACTTCTGAACATTGCCCAGACATTGGTCTGGATTTTTCCGAGGAACAATTCGCCGAAGCGCTGAAACTGGGGCGTGTCCAGTCCATCAATTTCTTCGCGCAATGTCATCATGGCTGGGCATATTACCCAAATCCGACTGTTGGGAACAGCCATCCGAATCTGAAAACCGATTTAGTCGGCCGAATGCTGAAGGTCTGTAAGGAAAATGGTATCAACGCGGAAGTCTATATTTCCGTCGGATACAACGAACGGGCCGCACGCCTTCATCCTGAATGGTGCAACCGCAAGCCAGACGGCAACTTCCAGATGTACAACCAGCCCGCGCACCCAGATACCGCCGCACCGATTAGTTGCTGGAAGCATCTCTGCCTCAATACGCCTTATCTCGACGAAGTCCTCGCTACTACCCGCGACATCATGGAACGGTACAACCCGCCTGGAATCTGGTACGACATCACGCGCCAGCCCCCATGCACCTGCGCCAAATGCACGGCGGACATGATCGCGCTCGGACTTGACCCGAACAATCCCGTCGATTTGAATAATTTCGCTGAACGGGTTTACATCAAATACCTCAACGCGACATACGAACTTATCCGTAGTTACAACAAGGAAACCACCATCTATCACAATGGTTCGTCCCAAAAGGCCAGATACGATATCTATCCTTACATCAGCCATGTGGAAATAGAATCGCTACCGACGGGCGGCTGGGGCTACGACCACTTTCCACCAAACGCCCGATACTTCACGACACAGCCGACGCAGGTCGTCGGAATGACAGGCAAATTCCACAAGTCGTGGGGCGAATTCGGCGGCTTCAAGAATCCGACGGCATTGCGGTATGAATGCGCGCAGATCGTGTCGCTCGGCTGTCTGGCCTGCACAGGCGACCAACTCCATCCCTGCGGAAAGATGGACATGGAGACCTACCGAACCATCGGCGAGGCTTACGAATACATTGAAACCCGCGAACCATGGCTTGCCGATGCGAAGCCGAAGGCGAATGTCGCGGTTTTGGGCACGATGGAAATGTACCTCAACCATCAGGACGAGGCGATCACTGGCGCATGCAAGGTTCTGATGGAAGCGCACATACCGCATGTCTGTATTGACGAGACCATGGATTTCTCGCCATACGACCTTCTTATCCTTCCCGACTACGGCAGGCTCGACCCAGGTGTCCGCGACAAACTCAACCGTTACATCGCTCGAGGCGGAAAACTGCTGATGACGTACCAGTCTGGCACTTGCATCGACAGTTGGGATTTCGCCCTTGACCTTGGATGCAAATCTTCTGGACCGTCTGAAAACGATGTGGAATACTTTGAAGTCACAGACCTTACTGCCGCCAACATGGTGACTTCGCCTATTCTACTCTATAAATCTGGCATTAAGTTCCTTGCGGATGACAGTGCTACGGTGCTCGCACATCGCCGCGCGCCTATGTTCAACCGCACATGGGGACACTTCTGTTCGCATCAGAACACCCCATACCGTAATGAGCGCATGGAAGAGCCTGAAGCCGTCCGCAAAGGCAGTATCATCTACATCGCCAGTCCGCTTTTCTCAATGTATAACTCTGAGGGAATGCGGCTCCACCGCGATTTTATCATCAATTGCATCAACCTCCTTCAACCGAAGAAAATGATTGAATGCAACCTTCCCAGTTGCGGTCGCGTGGCAATCACAAGCCAGGAAAAAGAAAACCGTGATATCATCCATCTAATGTATGCGACACCCACCAAGCGGGGCAACGTCGAGGTCATTGAGGATATTGTGAAACTCAACAATGTCGCCGTCTCCTATCGCGTTGAAAAGCAGCCGCGCGCTGTTCGACTGGTTCCCGAAGGGACCGAACTGCCATTCACATATTCCGATGGTTGCATTTCTTTCACGTTGCCAGTTCTTGAAATGGCACAACTTATTGCTATGGAGTACTGATGAAACATATTCAGTTGCCTATGGACGAATCGACCGTCCGCAGTCTCCGACTTGGAGAAAGCGTCATGCTCAGCGGACGGATTTTCACTGCGCGCGATGCGGCTCACAACTACCTCGTTTCCCATGATGTCCTTGAGGAGCCCGCGCCCGATTTGCGCAATGGCGTCCTTTACCATTGCGGGCCTGTCATCGTCAGACAAGGTGAAAAATGGGTCGTGACTGCCGCAGGTCCGACGACGTCCAGCCGCGAGGAGCCATACGAGGCCGAGGTCATACGCCGTTTCGGCATCAAGGCCATCATCGGCAAGGGCGGTATGGGGCATGATACTGCGGAAGCCTGTAAAAACTATGGCTGCGTATATCTCCAGGCGACAGGCGGTGCGGCTCAGGTGCTCGCCGCCGCCGTCACTTCGGTGACAAATGTCTTCTATTACGATAAATTCGGTGCCCCCGAGGCCATTTGGGAGTTCAATGTCACCAATTTTCCCGCAACTGTAACCATGGACTCGAATGGCAACAGCCTTCACGAGGACATCTTGGAACATTCGCGTCAGCAGTTCCAGCAGTTGATGTAAGGAGTCCAACTTCTTATGCTCCGCTCCATTGACCTGTTCCATTACCGAAACATCGACGATTTGCATATTGAATTGCTACGCGGCGTCAATGCGTTCATCGGCAGCAATGGACAGGGCAAGACGAATATTCTTGAAGGCATTTACTATCTGTCGTTGCTGCGGTCATTCAGAACCAGCCAGATCAACGACTTGAAACAATGGAAGTCACCGCTTTTTAGATTGCATGGTCTCTGTTCGAAAAACGGCCTTCCCGACACGGAACTCGAAGTCGTCTATGGCACGGAGCGAAAACTCTCTGTCAACGGTAATGCCGTTTACCGTACCAGTGAATTCATCAACCATTTTATCTGCATAACCTTCATCCCGCAGGACATGGAACTCATCAGAGGCGGAGACGCGCTTCGGCGACGATTCATGGATATTGCCATTTCGCAGTCATCGGATGCATACCTTAAAACGCTTCAGGCTTATCACGAAGCACTGAAAAGTCGCAATTTGTTGTTGAAGGACAGGGACCGCTATGACCGCCGTGTCATTACCGCATACGATGCAGTGCTTGTTCAGACTGGTGTTCAACTGGAACTTGCCAGACGCGCTTTTACCGATAAACTCAACGCAGTTCTTTCGGAAAAGTCCAACGCACTCATTGAGGATGGTCGGATGTTGTCCGTCAAATACCTGTCAGGCATAGGGACACTGCTTCAGACGACAGATGACGACCAGCCAGCCCTTGAACAGCGCTTTATGGAAAACCTGGACAAGAACTACGAGCGCGATTGCCGCGAGGGTTTCACGCATTGCGGTCCGCATCGTGCGGAACTATCCTGCCTGCTCAACGGTACATCGTTGCTCCACTTTGGCTCAGAAGGCGAATGCCGAATGGCGTCGTTGGCAATAAAACTCGCGTGCGTGGACATCATTAAGCATAATTCATCAAACACGGATGTGACGCTGCTCGTCGATGATGTCATAGGCGAACTGGACAACACGCGTCAAAGTAATTTTTTCTCTCAATTGATGGATGCAGGGCAGATTGTGCTTGCGGGAACGTTCCTCCCAGAACCACTCGCCTCAATTGCGAACGTCATGCACATTCAAGGAGGAAAGATAGTAATGTAATTATTTGCAATTATAAAGCAAGTACTGCACTGTCTTATTCTGGCTTTGTTTCAAAATAATGGAATCATTTTGTCAAACAGAAGTCTAAGTTTTCTATTTCATTTTAGTCTATTATTCAAAAATCATTTTGCAATCATATTGTTAGGCATTACATTAAAATAACGTTTTTTCCTATGAGGTATGGTAATTACAAACCTATGACGACAGTGTAAAGACCCCGAAAGGGTCAAATATTAGTAACCCCAGGTTGAGCGGAGCGAAACCTGGGGGAAACCGAACCGAAAGAATTCCGACCTCGAGGAGGTCGAACCTACCCTCTCTTGGAACCAAGCATACAACAAAAACTATTTAGCCGTACCGCAAAAAGCGGATGTAATACATCAATAAGGAGGAATACATTCATCAGAAAAAAACGTTTTTCTCTTTTTTTGACATAACCAGCGTTTTTATCGCTGGAGTTGTGCTTTGTGATTAACAGAAATTGCGACCTTCATTGATTCATACTAAAGCACACGGTAGAGCACTCTGCCTTGAGCGTCTCTTTTCGTGCTTTAGTATGGGTCGTCGCAAACCTCTGTTAGTCACGGATTGAGACGTTCTTTTATGTGCGAAATTCCACCATAAGTAGAAAAAACATGAAAAGATTTAGCCATTATATATTCTTTTTTTTGTGCCTTTTGTTGCAAAATGCTCACACTGCATTGACACTGAATGAATTCAAAAAGCAGTATCAAACATTGTTTCCAGACCTTAAGGTGGCAGAGAATAAAAGGAATCATGCCAAAGAACAATTAGACGCATATATTGCCGATAGTTCCTGGCGGACAAAAAGAAATGACGAATTGTTTGAGTTCCTGTTTTCTGAAGAAGGAATATCAATGCTTCAAAAGAAACTCAATGCTTCTATGAGTTCCAAACTGAATGATTCCAATGTCATCAATATGCTGAAAATTAAAAAGGAACAATTATATGAAATATACCATACCGTTGATGTAAGGTCTTCCACAAGACTTGCTCTTCAACATGGATGTGAAAATAAAGTGCTATTGGGTAAAAATACACCTGTTTTCAGGAATCTTGTAGAATTAACTAAGATATACCAGATTCAAGAAAGGCTTAACAGAATTCATTCACAAGAAACAACTAAGCAATCACTTCCAGAAATATTAGATAAATTGAGAAACGATTATAATTTAAAACTGGAAATTACGAAGAAAACAATAATGAATGAATTAGAAAAGAAATACAGACTGTACAAAATCGGTGAATCTGTAACACTTAAAACACGAGGAGGAGGAACAGTTTTTGGATGTCTTCGTGCTATTTCATCAACAAACATCAGACTTTCAGGTGGAAATGCTGGAGGACGTAAGATAATTAGTTTTACCGACTTGAATAAAGATGAACTCATTCATTTTGATATGGGTCTTCATGATGACACTTTACGGAAACTTCTTAATATAAATTATTCAAGATGGATAAGTGAACATTCTTTTGAAAAATATGTCGCACCTGTATTATTAGAGAAAAGTTTTTTCCCCTACACCATATTTGAACGCCACTCAGATAACAATGGTTTTAAGCCTAAACCATTACTAGCCTGGGCTTCTCTTGATGAATACGTGGCTGCCAGACTTGCTGAATTATTACCGACACATATCAAGGAATACTTTACTAATCAGAATATGGTGTATGATAATGATCTTAAGGAATTCACATACGGAAAATTGAATTATCTAAAAAAGCAACTTGAAGATAATATTGTTTTATGTGATATAATTTCTGAAAAGAAGAGAAAGTATGAGGCGACATACAAAGAAATTGTTAATCTGGAATCAAAAGGTGCTTCTGGAGAATATGAAATATATAAAATGTATTTGAATGATAGTCCCTTAGGAAAATCAACTGCTTATGCCATGGATTATCTACAACGTGCAGCAGATCATAATCATCATCCTGCAATAATCACGCTTGCAAGATATTGTCGCTATGGGGAAATGTGCACTAAAAATGTGGACAAAGCCATTGAACTATATTCTTCACTTGCAAATAGTGGTAATACTAAATGCATGTTGGAGTTGGCTGATATTTACCTCAGCACAACAGATGGTCATTTTGATGAAGAAAAAGCATTGGAGTGGTGCTACTTGGCATTAGAGAAAGATAATAATCTAGCAAAAGCATACATGGAGAAAGTTGCGAACACAGGAAATGTCACTTTTTCAAACGCATTGACAAATCTAAATAATAAGAGAACGATGAATCAGAATAATGATGATGATGAATTGCAGTCTGATTTCGACTCACAGCAAGTTCAATCAGCCCAATATAGAATAACCTTACCTGGAGGTGTTATTTTAGAATTAGTGATGATTCAACCTGGCTCTTTCCAAATGGGAAGCCCAAATAATGAGATTTTTAGATTAGACTGTGATGCAGAAAGATTACACAAAGTTGAGATTCCAAAATCATATATGCTTGGCAAATATGAAGTCACTCAGAAACAATGGATGGCATTAATGGATAATAATCCTTCAAAATTCATAGGAGATAACCGTCCAGTGGAAAATATTAGTTGGATAGAAGCTAAAGCATTTTGTGAAAAATTGAATCAAATATACGATGCCCGATTACCAGAAGGCTATCACTTTGACTTGCCAACAGATGCTCAGTGGGAATATGGTTGTCGTGCTTGTACTGAAACAGCTTATAATAATGGAATGAATCCAAAGGTAAAGTCTGCTGACCCATGTCCTGAATTGGATGAACTGGCATGGTATTATCATAATAGTGCAGGTGAAACACACGAAGTTGGGCGAAAGAAACCAAATAAATGGGGACTTCACGATATGCATGGAAATGTTATGGAGTTGTGCAAAGATGAAGTTAGTACTTATAGAGGAAAATCTTTTATGTCTGTACGAGGTGGTTCTTGGTATCATGGTGCTGGTGGATGTAGGTCTGCATGGCATGGAGATGTAATAAAAGGTGAACGAGATAAATATGGTAATGTCGGTTTTCGGCTTGCGCTAGTGCCAATTAATTAGAACACAAACATGGAGAATTACAATGAACCCAAAACTATTTCTTTTGTCAATCACAACCATTTTGTTGCTGTATGGTTGCAGTGAAGAAACAAATAGCACACGTAGTGACATTAACCTTAGTTACAAAGCAAGAGCAGCCCTTCAGTATATAGAAAATGAATTGCCTCCTGACCAAAGAGATGTTTTATTGAGAGGTTCAAGCGACAGCAACGCGGAAGCAAATGCAATTGCCAATCTTATGGCCAGTGGACATCTTGATGGTTACGCAGAGTATATTGAAGCAATGCAAAAACAAAAGTAAAAGGACAACACTCTATTCCTCAAAAAGGTTGGTTTGACCTTTCCTATGTCGATATTCTTTTGGATTTGCTTCCAAAAGATTCGCTTCGTTCAACCTGCCTTGTTCAATTACCAACCCTCATAGGGAATAAGGCCTTTAACATTTGCCCTCACACAACTGCCACGGCTTTGGTACAAGACTCTACTCTTTTGGAGAATAGAGCCTTGTAGAACTTCTCCATAACTTCACATCGGGTCCTGCAATACAGTCACAGTGTTAAAACCTTCCTTGAGACGTTTATCTGCAGCTGTGTTGCGGGTTGTCCCGAAATGGCCCGTGAAAGGATTGGTGCTCATGAATTTCTTTGTGGTCGATGGAATGGCGTTGAACATCGAATAGACATTGCTTGGATAGCAGGATTCATCGGCAAAACCTGTGCAGACGTATGTTTCACAGGTGATTCGACGGGCGAAATTGACGCCGTCGTGATAGGCCATGGAATTTGCAATGGCAGGATTTTCCCTAAGTATTTTCGCGCCTTCGGGAGAACGGAAAACGCCTTGTGGCTTGCGTCCTGATGCTTCTCCATTGTAATCGCAGGCAGAAGGAACACTGATAATCGCTGTCGTGACATCCTTGTCCAAAGCGGCGGCGCAGAGATTCTGGATGCCGCCAAGACTGCCACCGCGTGTCACGAGTTCCTTCCCATTCCATTCGGGACGGCTTTTGACATAATCCAAGGCACGCATGACACGGTAGAACATATCATGTTGAATCCATTTGACGGGGTCTTCTGCGTTGCGTCGTCCACCATCCAGATAGAACTTTTTTCCCTCGGCAACATACCACTCTGCGGGATGTCCTGTCTCCAAACCATGCCAACTGACGAAAAGCACGATGACATTTGCCAGTTTGGCCGCCCGACAGGCGGAGTTTCTAGGCGGATCCTGCCAGCACATGCTCTCATAATCAACGATTGCCGACAATGACTTTGGTTTGGCATTCTTTGGAAGCGCCAGATATCCTGTTACGGGAGCACGACCAAGGCAGGATATTTCGATTGCATAGCATTCGATACCTTCAAATCTAGACTCGACAGGCAAGGGGACCAGTTTCGCCTCCATTTTACATTTGTTGAGTTTTTCACGCTCTGTAGCCCAGAACGCATCAAAATCCTCTGGTTCTTTTTTGATGGCAATGATTCGTTCGGGTGAGAAAATGGCACCGAATTCAGTGACAAGATGTCCTTTTTTTGCCTGGCGATTCCTCGTGCCTGGATTTTGAATGATTTTATTATTTTCATCAAGCAGAAATGCCGAACAATAGAACCAGCCAGGTTTGTCGCTGGAATAGGCAATTTCCACAGGCTTGCCGTCTGTGACAAAAACCTCTTTCTTCAATTCTGTTGCTTCCCATTTGGTGGTGACTACCATCTTTTGACCAGAAATAGGTTTGCCAGCCTTTTTCAGAAGCAAAGAAGCCTTGAAGGTCTCGCCACACTCAAGGATGGCATTTTCAGGTTTCAATCTGACATCTATTGAGTAATCCAACATTTCCGCTGCTTCTATTTCCATTATGGCCACCATTAGAATGAATACGATAATTAACATACGATACCTTTTGTTTTTGATTTATTTAGGTACACGACGGACATCCGTTATGACCGCCACAGAATTCACAATTTTCCAGATAATTTCATAACCTGAAAGAAGAACTTCATAGACCCTGCCCTCTTCTCGTTGATACGCTGGCCTTGGATCAGCACCGATGACACGCAATGACAAATCCTTCAAACCCAGAACTCCCCTCTTTTCAAGTTCCTTGAAACTTTTTTCCGCCTGTAGACTCACGCTGACATCCAATGAACATTCGTCAGGAACAGTATCCGCATAGCCGCCTTTTGCGTCGGCAATACTGTCCGAATAAGGAATGTAGGGCTTGATGTCGATTATCGGCGTTCCATCGACGACATCCATGCCCTTCACATGAATCCTCAAAACCCCATGGTCTTTCTGCTCAATTCCAGCCAACTCCATGACAGACATGCCTATAGGACTGGGTCGAAACGATGACCTTGAAGCAAATACACCTATTCTCTTGTCACCACCTAGACGAGGCGGTCGCACCGTCGCTTTCCACTTTTCACGAATGTTCTGATGAAAAACGAACAGTACCCAGATGTGAGAGAAATCCTCTAGTCCACGGACACAGTTCGGCTGGTTATATGGTTCCTGCAATTCAATGTATCCTGCCGCCTCACGAATCAACCTCGGCTGTCTTGGAACACCGAATTTCGTCATGTAGCAACAATGCATGATGCCTATGACAGGAAACGTATAATCCATCTTAAAATTAGCCGAAATTCGTTAAAAGATATATGAATGGCGAACCACAACCAATTAGAATGCAAGAGGATAGTTTATTTAATCAGGATAGAAAACCTAAATTATTTTGAGACAAACCACCCCTCGCATCCAGGAATCCGATTGGCCAGTCAACCCCTCATAGGCATGATGATGTATATGAAACCTTCGTCTCCAGCTATTTCAACAGGGCTGAGATCATCAGAGAACTTCATGATGATCTTATCGCATTCAAGTAGTTTCAGCGGTTCATTCAGATATTGTGGATTGAAGGCTATTTCCATTGGCTCATCCGCATATTCAATGTCAATCGGCTCGGATGCTTCGCCTAGTTCTGGATTTGTTGCAGACACGGTCAGAAGATTCTCGCCAAGAGTGAATTTGACGGAAGCACCTGATTCCTGAACGACAATGGACACACGGCGGAGAACATCCGTGAAAATGACACGGGGAATCTCAATTTGCTTGCTGAAACTCTCGGGAATCACCTGACGGTAATTCGGATAGACCCCTTCAACCAACTTGCTGATGATGGTCGTATCCTTGGATGCGAATAGCACTGATGAAGCGGAAATCTTAATGATGGCATCACCTGTCAAATCCAGCGTCTTCGACAACTCCTGCGTGACTTTCGTCGGAAGGATGATGTCGCCATCAGCCAGATTTTCGGCATTCATTGTCTTTTCGACCAAAGCCAGACGGCGGCCATCTGTCGCAGCGATTGTCAAAACACCGCCACGGACAGAAAACAACACCCCATTAAGAACACGACGTTGTTCGTCTTCGCTCTTTGCGTACGATACCTTTGCAAGATTCTTGACCAAATCGATTGCTGGCATGGTAAACGTCCAGTCTTCCTGGAATTCCTCTGGCTTCTGGTAATTGACAGCGGCCAGACCGTGGAGTTTGAAAAGTGAACGCTGGCAGACGATAGTAGCCACCTCGTCCTCGCCCGTCGTGATCGTGACGTCACCTGCGGGCAAGTCATTGGCAATCTGCTGGAACTTTCTGGCAGGAAGAGTCGTTTCGCCTGGCTCAAGGACCAACGCCGAAATAGTTGTCTTGATTGAGATTTCCAAATCCGAGGCAGTCATGGTAACGGTGTCGCCTTCCGCTTCGATTAGAATATTGTTCAAAGCAGGCAACATGACCTTGCTGCTGACGATGCCTGCGACTTTGCTGATTGCAGATTTCAGATTTTCTTTGGTAACGGTAAATTTCATGGACGGCTCCCTTCTTCTTAACTGTATTTATATTGTATTTTTAATCAAAGAAAAAACTATTAATATGTCGTTTGATAACCTTGTCTGATACTATTTAACTGACTTATTTTCAATGCTTAAAGGATGTTGATAACCTATAGGATAACGTTGTTGGCAATTTATTCATAAAGATATTCACACTGTTGTCAACCGAAAAATTCACTGCTTATTAACAGTTTTTTGAATCGTTGATTCAAGAGTCTCTTTTTCTGCTGCTCCAGTAATGAAAAATCAGAAAATATAAGTATATTGTCTAAAACGGTAAAATCAAGGTGTGACGAAAAAAAGAATCAGGAGGCAATTCAATGGATAGAATTGATGAACTGGTGATACGCTATCCTCAACTAGCAGGTCTAAAAGACCAGGTTCGTTCAGCGGCTGATTTGATTATAACATGTTATCGTGGAGGAGGAACAGTATTTACAGTCGGTAATGGTGGAAGTGCAGCAGATGCAAGTCACATCGTCGGTGAGTTCATGAAATCGTTTGTCAGACCGCGCCCTGTTCCAAAGGAAGATGTGGATGCCTTCAGCAAATATCCTGATGGCAACTATTTGAGCAGTCGTCTCCAATGTGGTTTTCGGGCAATTTCCCTGATGACGCAGGAAGGGATTACGACAGCCGTTCAGAATGACCAAGGCTGGGACATGGGGCCTGCTCAACAGTTGTATTCTCTTGCAAGAAAAGGAGATGTTCTTATTGGCATCAGTACGTCTGGGAATGCCCGCAATGTCCATCTCGCCTGTCAGGTGGCCAAAGTTCGTGGTGTGCACATCATTGGTTTGTCAGGAAAAGATGGTGGATTGCTTGCCGAGGACAGCGATGTGTCCATTGTCGTCCCTGAACGTGAGACATTCAAGATTCAGGAATTGCATCTTCCCATATACCATGCGTTATGTCTCTACGTTGAGGAGTCTTTCTTTTAGGTTTTTGTTTTCACAAATATAATTCATTTTTAAAGATATAAAAAAGCGAGGAACATCTATGCAGATTGAAAGACGTCGTCCATTGACTGCAGAAGTTGCCGTTATTTCAGTTGGTTTGGATACATATTGGAAGCAGTTTCCAGGCCTTCTGGATGAGATGAATCGAAAGACGCAGGTATTTGTCTCAAAACTGCGTGGCAATAACGTCAATGTCACGGATTTTGGCATGGTTGACAATGCTGCGCGTGCATTTGATGTTCTACCAAAAATAAAGGCGTGCGATCCAGACGTTGTTTTCGTGGATATGGTAACGTATGCGACCAGCGCGACGTTTGCGGGCATCGTCCGTGAAATGCTTTGTCCAGTTGTCTTGGTTGCGCTACAACCATTGAAAGCAATGGACTATGAACGTGGTACCACATATATCCAGTTATGCAATGACGATGTCTGTTCCGTTCCAGAATTCACAGGTGTGGCGATTCGCATGGGGAAACCTGTCGCAGATGTCATCATCGGGATGCTCGAAGACGATGCCGTTGCGGATGAAAGGATAGCGGAATGGTGCAGGATTGCCCATGTCAGACATGATTTGCGCAAAGCGCGTTTCGGTTTGATGGGGCATGTTCTTGATACGATGCTTGACATGCAGGCAGATCCATCCGTAGTAACGGCTTCATTTGGTGCCCATGTTTATCCATGTGAACCTGATGAACTTATGAATGAATATGCTCCGTTGAAGGACGATGATTCAGCCGTTGTTCAAATGTCCAATAGGATATTGGCCTTCTTTGATACGCCTGATCCTGGTGCCGATTCCATTGCGGAAAAACTGACACATGAAGACCTTATGACGGCTTCGCGTGTGGGCGTGGCGTTGGAGCGTTTCATAGAACGCCGTCGTTTGGATGGCTTTGCGTATTATTATGAGGCATCGCCAAATTCGGAAATGAGAAAACTCGTGACAAATCTGATTGTCGGCAATTCGTTGTTGACTGGTGCAGGTTTTCCCATGTGCGGAGAATTTGACATCAAGACCTGCATCGCGATGTTGATTATGGACCGTCTGGAAATAGGTGGAAGTTTTGCTGAATTTCATCCCATTGATTTCCAACGGAATACCGTGTTGATAGGGCATGATGGACCGCACCATTTGAACATTGCCGACCACAAGCCCGTCATCCGCAGCCTGAAAAAATACCATGGCAAGCCTGGATTTGGCGCTGGTGTGGAATTCAACATCAAGACAGGTCCTATTACCATGCTCAGCATAGGTTTAAAGGCAGATGGCAAGTTCAAGTTCATTATTGCGGAAGGGGAATCCATGCCAGGACCAATCCCGCCGACTGGAAATACCAATACACATGGAAAATTCAAGCCAGATGTGCGGACATTCATAGAAAAATGGTGTATGGAAGGGCCAACGCATCATTTCGCGCTTGGTATTGGGCATCATGCGCGTACAATTGAGAAGATAGCGAAAAGTTTTGGAATTGAAAGCGTCATAGTTTCAGAGGAATAGAGCATGGACAATCTGCGTAAAATCACATTGGAAATCAGCGGTAAGCCATTTTATGACGACAGCGAAGAATCCATGTTCAAGGTCTGCCGAAAACTGTTCAGTCAATGGAAACCTTTGACTGATGAGGCGGACGGCATTTCCGTCATGCTTTGGATAGCGGACGGTTCTGAAATACTTACGTATTCAGGCAATTTGGACGATACTTTTGAGTGGGCCTACTGGCAAGGCTGCGCAACGCCTATGGAAAAAACTGAAACGCTTTCTGAACGTGATTACAGGAATTTCTTCTGGTATCCTCAAAAGTACCGCGAGGATGTAAAGCCGCGCAGTTACCGATGGCTGAAACGACTTATTGAAGTCATCAGGGAGACATGTCAGGAAATCAACAAGAAGTCGCCGAGGATTGTGGCCATTTTCGACAATGGTCCAGAATTTGTTATTTCAGAATTCAAATATAAGCGTCATAACGAGATATGTCAGGGAAGCACTGCGGGAAAGAAGCGAAGTGTCGTATGCAATTCCTATCTTCACGGCGACAATTTCAAATATGCGGCATTTCCAGAAGGCATTCCAGAAGGCATTTCGTTGGGAAGGTTTTTTGGAAAGCAGTTCCAGATTTTTGCGCGTGACATGGGCTATGATGCCATCTGGCTTTCCAACGGGATGGGTTTTGGTCGTGATACATGGTCATATACGGGATTCCTGTTTGACGGAGAGAAATTTTATCCAGATGAAGCCAAGCACGCTCGTGAATCGATGCTCGAATTTTGGGATGAATTCACAACTGCATGTCC
Organism: Victivallales bacterium; assembly: GCA_017963875.1. The sequence continues at coordinate 21,179 of JAGCTA010000507.1, forward strand.
TGGGATGTGCATTGAGACACGTGGAAGCAATTATTCGGCGGGTGTTGAAATGGCCAGCGACGGTGCACCGTTGGTCGATTTATACGACACATATAAAATTGCTCCGCCAGTCAATTCTCCTTGGGCTGCATTGAACTATAGGACTGGGTTGGAAATTGCCGCATGGATGTCCCATGTCGCCAATTTGCCTGACGACCGTTTCCCCTACCGTTTCTATCCGCATGACCCATGGTTCCTGAACAGCCCATGGCTGGATCGTTATGGGCGTGAGCCGTGGGATATCTACCTGCCTCTGTCCATTGGCCGCATTGATGACAAAGGCAACGTGCAGTCCCCAAACAGCATCTATCTTTTGACAGTTGACGACTCGTATGGAAGGATGCCAGAGCAGGTGCCTCAGGAAATCATTCCGCATCTGATTGATGCATTCCGAAATGCCCCAGATTCACCTGCGCCTTTTGTCTGGGTTTATCCCTTCAGAAAATACAATGATATGGTTCATGGCGAAAACCCGCGTCCAGATACCGTGCTCAACGAAGATATGTTCCTGGGAGAGACTATCCAGGCGGGATTCCCGCTGAATACTGTTGTAGCATTGGAAAACTTCGGTGTTTTATCGACAAAGTCGATAGTCGTCATGCCTGTATCGGCGTATGGAAAAAAAGCGGAGGAATTCCTCGCCGCTGGCGGCAGAATCATCTTCTATGGTTCGCTTGCCGACGCGCCTGATTCTTTGTTGAAAATACTTGGCATTAAATGTGGCATGCCCGTTTCTGGTAAAATCCGTATGGGCAAATATCCTGAAACGGACCATTTCAGACATGGAAAATATGCCGAGGAGATTGCTGTCATTGATGTCTTCGATGGCGGACCATTGACTGAAATGCCAGACGGCGCAACTGTGCTTGCAGAAGCAAATGGACGAGTTTTAGCATCCGTCAACGGCAATGCCGCTTTCCTTCGTTCTGTATTGCCGATGAATATGGAAAAGAATCTTTCTGTCCCTCAGGACATTGTCTTTCCTGTTGAATCGCTGGTGAGAAGCATCATTGGACAGTTTGGCTGGCACATAGAATTTTCTGCGTTCAACGAGAAATCCATGCTTCCACGCATGAATATCTCACGCCACGACAATGCGTTTTTCTTCTCTGTATTCGCCAGGGACACGACAGCCGTCATTTCCTTCAGAACACCTGTCGGTGTTCCGATTTTGGATGAAATGGAAACGGAAATCTCCAATGGATGCGCCATTTGGCATCCTTCCAAATCCTGGCATAAGCGTTGCCGTGTTTTTGTTGAGCAGACAGAAGACGGCATCATTTCACAAAAGGTGGAAACTCAACACGAGACAATCCTTACGGAAAGATTCAGCATCCATGGATTGAAAGATGCGACTGTCCGCATTTTTGTTTCAGAACAAAGCCTAGATAAACTAGAGTTTGTTCCTATTGAGGAAATGTGGCAATTCCTTCCAAATCCAAGACTGGAATATACGATTGAGGATACGGAACTGGGCAAGTGCGCAACTGTCCATCACATCAATGGTATCCTGATGATGGGGGTCTTGAGGTAGTCTTGGAGGTTGCGCGACCACAAAGAGGTCGAACCTGCCCTCTTCGTGGAATAAAGCATTGCTGAAAAAACTCGTCTTGCTCAATACTCCCGAATACGCTTGACAGCCTTGATAATATCCTCTGGCTGTGGCAGGACATATTTTTCCAATTCGGTCGAACTCGGAAGTGGCGTGTCCGCCGCGCCGACGCGCATGACAGGCGCTTCCAGGGCATCCAGGCAGTGTTCGGCAAGCAACGCGGAAACCTCCGCCCCAATACCGCCAGTCAAACAAGCCTCTTCGACAATCATCGCATGGCCAGTTTTTCGAACGCTTTCAAAAATCGTGTCTTTGTCTAATGGCTGCAAGGAAATCAAATCGACGATTTCCAGGTCGATGTTCAATGGCTTGAGGGCGTTTTTGACGGTCAGGCATACAGGCGTCATGGCTGAATAGGTGAAGACGGAAATGTCGGTACCTGGCGAAACAACGATTGCTTTGTCAATCGGCAGGACATAGTCCTGCTCGGGAACTTCCCCCTTTTGAGGATAAAGACGCTTATTTTCGATGAAAACCACAGGATTTGAATCCCTGATGGCGGTTTTCAGCATACCCTTGACCTGATACGGCGTCGAAGGTGTCACGATTTTAAGGCCTGGAATGCCCATGAACAGACTGGAAAGCATTTGAGAATGGCTGGGACCATAACCGCCTTTGGCACCTCCTGGAGTACGAAGCACCATTGGCACGTTGACTTGCCCATTGTACATATAATGGAGTTTACTGGCGCTGTTGAGCATCTGGTCAAGCGCCAATGCCACAAAATCCATGAACATGATTTCCACAACAGGCTTGAGGCCCATCATCGCGGCACCGACGGCAATTCCTGTAAACGTATTTTCGGAAATAGGCGTTTCCCACAGCCGTTCCTGGCCATATTTGTCCCACAGGCCCTTGGTGACTCCAAAGGCACCGCCATATTTCCCGATGTCTTCACCGATGAGTATGACATCGTGGTCGCGTGCAAGTTCTTCGTCCAATGCTTCGTTGACAGCCTTCGAATAGTATATTTCAGCCATTTTCGATGACTCCTTTAATTAGCGAATACACCAGAAAGGGCAAACTGTTGCCCCCCAGCGGGCGCGGCAAGCGCCTTTTGTGCTGCGGCTTCAACTTCGTCATGAGCGCTTTGTGCCGCTTCGTCAATCTGCTGCTGAGTGAAGCCGAGTTCCAAAAGACGTTTGGGAAGTAGCAGAATGGAATCCGACGACTGCATTTCCGCTTCCTCTTCACGTGTCCGATAGACTCTTGGCTCTGATTTGGAATGTCCGCAGAGGCGATATGTCATCAGTTCAAGGAGTTCAGGGCCATTGCCAGCGCGGACGCGTTCCATGGCTTCCTTTGCAGTGTTGAAGACTGTCTCCACATCTCGCCCGTCGATGGTCTGTGCGGGAATATCGTAAACTGCTGCCCTAGGCGCGACGGTATGCGTTTTGCCAGCAATCGTGCGCTCCGTTTGCGTGGACATGCCGTAAAGGTTGTTTTCACATACGAAGAGAATGGGCAATTTCCAAAGCGAGGCGATGTTAAGCGACTCATGGAATGTCCCCTGATTGGAAGCGCCGTCGCCGAAGTAAACAATGGCAATGTCGGATGACTGCTTGTATTTTAGCGCGAAAGCCGCGCCTGTTGCGATGGGGATGCCTCCTCCTACGATGCCGTTGGTTCCAAGAAAATGCTTTTCCATGCAGCACATGTGCTGCGAGCCGCCCTTTCCGCCACAATAGCCAGTGACCTTTCCAAGCAATTCTGCGAGAAGACGTTCTGTTTCAAGTCCCCTTGCTAAAAGATGTCCATGGCAACGGTGGTTTGAGACAAACCAGTCCGTCGGCCTTGCAGCACTGGAAATGCCGACGGCGGATGCCTCCTGGCCGATGCAGAAGTGGGATGTGCCTCCAAGGAGCCCCTTTGAGAACAATTCCGAGAGTTTTTCCTCGAAGGCTCTGATTTTGACCATAAGTCTATAGGATTCGAGTAGATTCATAAGTGTTTGCCGCGTACGTGTTATTTCATTCCAAGTCGCCGCCGTGTCCACCAAGATCCCGAGGCGGCAATAACAAAGATGACAAAAAGAAACCAGGGAGGCAGGATTGGATGAGTGGATTCAGCCATAGGAACGTTTGATGAAAGCGGAATGTTTGCAAATTCGTCAAGGTAATCTTCTGGAAGGAAGAATTTTCCTCCAGTGATTCGTGCGATATCCTGAAGCAGCGGGAGATTTGCGGAAGTATCTTCTGTTTCGCGGCTGTTCAGGCAAGCCAGGAAAGCCCCTTGGCGTTGAATGGTTCCTGATGGTGAATCCGTTGTCACTTCCAGCCTGTATTCGCCAGGCTTCGGGGGAATGAATTCCGCAGAATAGCGGCCGATATCGTCTAATGATGGCAGCATGGCAACGGATGTCGCCACGCCGTCAGGCGCAATGAATCGGGCGGCGACCTTTGCATCGGCGGCTGGCCTGAAGTCATTGCCGAGTATTTCTGCCTCAAACGAATGCGGTTCTCCAGATGTGACATGGCTTCCATTGTCTGCGATTCTTATGATTGGGCGTGCTGTTTCCGCAAGCCATACGACAAGATGGTTCCACAATGCCATATAGGCGATGTCGTACGGTGTTCCCTGCAAAGCCCAGCGCCATGTTTCGTTCAGCCCGATGAATGCAACGCGGCCAGCACCGTACGCATGGACAGCCGCGACTGCCTTGCCGTTGGTTGCATTGATGCGAATGAGTTCTCTCATGCTTCTTCGAGGCTCCTCAATGATATCGACCTCTGTCGGCACAGGCAGCCACAGTCCCTGTGGGGGCTGGAGTGCCTTGGCGGTATCGCGCTTATAGACCAAATCAGTGAGCACCGCGAGTTTCAATTGCGTCCGTGCGGTCATACGCCGTATGCTTTTTGCAGGGATGAGTTCCTGTATATCTTGCGGTATTTCATCATTGTATCCGCGTATGACAAGCCCACCGCCTTTGTATTCGGCGAAAGAGCGTATGGCTTTTCGTTGCTGTTCATCCAGATGCAGGAACAGTTCCGCGTTGGCGATGATGAGGTCATAGTCCTTATAGGAATCGGTGGTAGATGGGAATGCCTTGACATCATTGTTTTCCTTTGCCTTTCCCTCAGGCGAACCGTCGTTTTCCAATGAGTAGAAGCGGTCCTTGCCTGTCTGGATGATGGCTGAAACCGCCAATTGACGGTTCTGTGAACAATTGAGGTTGAAGAATCGCCACTCCCAATCCAGACCGTATGAAAGATATAGTATTCTGAAAATTGGAGGCTCGGTGACATCGACGGACACAAAATCAATGTCGTTGTCAACACGCGAATCGCCAGGCGGAGGAATCAGGCGGAACATGAATGTATGGAAACCTGCGATGGGTAGTTGCGCATTGAAGTGCACAGAGGTCGGCTGTGTATTGTCTGGAAGAACAGAAGTCCTGGCTACAACCTGTCCATCGGATACCAGTTCGACGGTTACAGGCTCTGGAGTGCCTTTACCCGTTCGAAGGACGTCCGCCGTCAATTCAAATGACTGATTTCGTGTGGCCTTGATGTTGCTTGAAGTGGCTTTGATTCGCACATCCGAGGCGTTTTCATCGCCAGAAACCCCGATGACTGAGATTGGTATTTTCTCGGCGGCAAACTGCTTGGCGACATCCAGTGGATTCATGCCGTCGTTGCTACGCCCATCCGTGAAGAGAAGCACCGCTGAAAGCGGAGTTCCCTGGTGTGATTGCTTGAGAAAATCGGCAAGGACATTGCCAAGACGCGTGTTTCCAGGTGCTTCAGCCAACCGATAGCTCTTTGCGGTATCTGGAAGCAACGGAATGGCCGTATCGGAAAACTGATAATAGTCCATTCGACCAAGACGAGACAGAAAGGACTGAACCTGAGCATCGTTTAATAAATCTTCGACCTGCTGCCGACGGCTTGTGTTTCCGTTTTTGACATTCATCGATGCAGAGACATCCGCCGCTGCGGCAATTTTCAACTTGTCATATTGCGGCGTGCGAATGGTTCTATGCGGCGGCTTCAGAAAAAGCAAGGCTGCAAGCAGCATGACGATTCGCGTCAATGCAACTGTATAGCATGCTTGACGGCGATAGTTTTGCAGCATTCCCCAAAATTCAATTGCGATGGTGGCCAATGCCGCTAGAATGAATAACACAATCCACATGTATATTTGATGCCTTTATGGAACGCCCCGTTCCCCATGAGGGTCAGAATTGCACCTGTCAAGGCGATAGTGGAATGACCCCGACGGGGTCAAATATCAGTAACCCCAGGTTGAGCGAAGCGAAACCTGGGGGTAACAGGCCTCAATAAGATTGCGACCTCGAAGAGGTCGAACAGACCCTCTTGGGGGATCAGAGCATTTAGTAAAGAACTTGTTGTTTTCAGTATTATAACAGTAATTAAATAAAAAGAATATATCTCCTGTTTTCATGCTCGCCAATCATTTCAGGACAAACTTTTGGAATTATAGACTTTGGTTTTCCTAGAGGTTCTAGGTATGGTGTCTTGCCGACTTGCTTCTCTCTTCAAGGGAATACAAAACCATCAGGCAACTCAATTGAACCTGGTGTCCAGGACATGTTGCGTTCAAATATGTTGAATGCCTCTGTTATGCTGTCGGCTTCAATGGTATCGCCCATGCGTTCAAGAGGTGGAACATGGCCCTTGCTGTCAAGCAGATTAAGCCGAATGGGACCTCGCACCACAAATGGGCGGAGCGAATGACGCAGGGCGATTCCCTGCATTACACCTTCATATATGAGATGGCAGGCACGCGATGGAATAAGAGAACATGCCTGAAATGCGCTCAAAGCCTCTTTTACCTCCACAGAGACTATTCCTGGAATTTTCTCTCGTGCTTCTGAGCATATCTTGTCATCCCCTGAAAGCATCACTGCAGGCACGCCTAGATCACCTGCAAGCGCACATGCCATCGTGCATTCGGAAAGATACATCTGCCCATCATTGATTTCCCATCTGGAATGGGGAGTTATTGAATTAGGCGTGCCACCCATTGCATGCATGCCGATAAGAACCATTGCATCAATGCTGGAATCAAGTTTCGGCAGCCAGACATTGGAGGAAAAATTACGTCCATGTATTATCCTGCATCTGGGATCAAGTTCCTCGAAGATGATGTTGTATCCAGTACCATGATTGTCGTTCACAAACACCTCGTCAGCCCCTGAGTCAAATGCTGCTTTCACTGCGGCATTGACCTCATTTGTCAGCAGCCTGTACATACGTTGGCGATGCAGTATGTTCTCATAATTTGGATTTCCCCTGTTCTCGAAGAAGCAGAATCCTGCGACTCCCTCAATGTCAGTCTGAATGTAGATCTTCATAATTCAAAGCTCTGTTATTGCAATATACGTCATACCCGTATTCGTAGAATCATGGGATTAGATTCTCCTTGATGACTTCCTCGTGACCATCGGGATAGAGGCGGATAAGGTCTCTTCCTTTCACGAACACGGCTGGAATACCCTTGTCCAAAAGACGTTTGATGGCTGCACGACTGGCTTCCCGGGCTGACCTGGCCAGTTTGCGCACATATTCGGGCTGCTGCGATTCTTCTGTC
>JAGCTA010000508.1 GCA_017963875.1 Victivallales bacterium
ATGAACCACGTCCCGCCATGTCCCGTCAGCAGCACCAGCAGGAAAAACGAAGAGAGCATCAGCAGGCCATGGCCAACGCATCCCAAAATGGCAATGACCAGCAGCATTCGGCAAATCGCCATGGCAATCGGTTGATGCGCAATCCAGTGAAAAAGCCGTTGCCGCCAGTTGAGGCAGAAGGAAAAAACTCACTGCCTCATGACAATGCTTCCAATGGTCATTCTAACGACAGGAATTCCAACGGCAATCACCAAAGGAACGAAAGACGCCATGGCCACAACAAGGACCACAATCACGGTCCAGCCGCCGCTCAACATCCCAATGGCCATCAACCATCGGCTGACGCACAGCACCGAAATGCCCAGGGTGGCAAGCAAGCCAACTGACCATAACCACAAAATGGAAGCAGACGGACAATGGAAACTCGCCGACATCAGTTCCAGTCAATAATGGCAACGGTTGTCCGATGGTATATCTGCGCTGTCGCTTTTGCGCTGCCTTTTATGTTTGGATCGCAGATCATGGCGACGGAGAGTCCGAATTATCCCCCAGATTTCCTTGTATGGCTTTTTCTTCTGTTTTCTCCCATGGGGCCTGGATTCCTAGCCGATCTTCTTGCGGGGACAAGCCTGTTGCTTGCGATAATCGCACATCCCTCCCCTGCGCGTTTTGACCATGAACTCGCATGGACACTGTTATGGTGCCTCCCTGTTGCGGCGGGCTTTGTCGGACTTTCGGTAACGACAGAAACCGACTACGCACGAAATTGGGTTCTTCACTTTTCAGGGGCCCTCTGCTTCGGCATCGCCGTCTGGTGGACATCACGCCATGACAGGAAACTGCTACCTGCATTCGCCTCCAGCATTGCCGTCGCTACGCTTCTCATTTGCCTGTACGGCTGGTACCAGCGTCTTGGAGGCATGGAGACAAAACTGGAGGAAATGAGCCAACAGCACAAAGCGCAATTCGGCGAAGAACTTCCTCAGCAGATTTTCCAGAAAATGCTGCAAAACCGCATCAGCAGTTTTTTCAGCGACCCAAATATCTTCGCCGCACACCTGCTTGTCACTATCCCCATCACCATCGCGGCCATTTGGCGCAGACTGAAAGACATCCAAGCCAAGACGCGTGTCATCATCATGTCTATTGCCATTCTTTTCCTTCTTGTGGCATTCGCCTGGACGGAAAGCCGTGGCGCGGCCATTGGAGCATGTGTCGGGTTGGGCATGGGTGTCTGGATGCTCCCATGGCTCCAAAAGCAACGCTGGAAATGGCTGTTGCCAATGCTTTGCGTCTTTTTCATTACTGGAATAATCTGCTATGCGAGTATCAATGCTTCCAGAGGCGGCCTGGCAACTGCATCAATCCGAATGAACTACTATCGTGCGGCATGGGCCATGTTCAGAGAAAAGCCGATGACTGGCATCGGCCTCGGTGAATTCTATCCAAATTTCATGCGGATGAAGCCGATAGATGCGGAAGTTTCCCGTGACCCCCACTGTTTTTTCCTGTCATCTCTTTCACAATGCGGTCTTGCTGGCGGACTGGCAGTTCTGGCCGTCATGCTTTTCCCCTTTGTCGCCACTGTCAGACGCACACATTTTCGAACAAGCAATCCACAGGTCGTTGGCGAGAAATCGTCGCCATGGCAGATTCCCGTCGAGTCCTTTTTGATATCTGGACTTGCCGCATGGTGTATCCATTCGTTCTTCCAGTTCAACGAACTCATTCCTGCAACGGTCTTCCTGTTGCCGACGATTCCCCTGCTTGTCAATGCTCCTTTCCAGCCCACTTCTTTAGCGACAGCAGAGATAGGCGCTTCAAAGTCAAGAGTGAACTATCTGCACTATCTTGCTCTGATTCCAGCACTTGCGTGCACCATCCTCCCTGCCATGAAAATCCCATGTGAAAAGCGCCTTCAGGATTGCGAGGATGAATTGATGCAACTGAATTCCCTGAAATCAACCATCCAGCAGCAGAAACTCCTTTTCAAGGACACAACACTTCTTCAGCGTGAGGCGATGGCGCAACAGAACGCCGTCATGGGGGAAATTGAATCGCTCGTCAAGGAAATGCCCTTTGCGCCAGCGCCTTGCAGGATGCTCTGCGAAGAATCCAAACGGGAGATTCTTGCGGCAAAGTCACCAGAGGCAATTGATGCAAAACTGATTGCGACGATGAAAAATGGGGCGACGGCTCTCATAGAACGCGTCCCCCACCGCGCGGATGCCTACTGCCAACTGGCATGGGCGGAACTGGCCGCCTGCAACTGGCCAGCCGCAGAAGCCGCCTTGACAAAAGCACGCCAATGGTTTCCATGGTATGCCCCTCACATGCTCCTCAGCGGGGTTCTCGCTTCGCGTTCACCAGCGGCTCTCCAGGCCATCGAACACGTCCAGACATGGGTTCAGACTGGGCCTAACGGCAAGCCTAAATTGGCTATTCAGCCTCAGGAAGAACATCAGCGCGAACAACTGCTGTCACTCGTCAAATTTCTCCCAGAGTTTTATCCAGACATGGAATTCATAGTCAATGACATCATCCCACCTAAAAACAATGAATCAAGAAACAGATAAACTTGGTGCCCTTATCATTTTGTCAGGTCCGTCTGGTGCTGGAAAGTCAACGGTCTGCGGACATTTGTTTCCACGCCTAAAACGGCTGAAATTCTCCGTCTCATGCACGACTCGCGCACCGCGGAATGGCGAAGTCGATGGAGTCCACTACCATTTTCTCTCAATTGACGAGTTCAAAAAGCGTGTTGACGCAGGAGAGTTTCTAGAATGGGCTGAAGTGCATGGTAATTACTATGGAACATTAGTCAATGAAGTCGCACCGCATATTCTTGCTGGCGACGATGTGATTCTGGACATTGATGTCCAGGGGCAGGCGCAGATTGTCGAGAATATTCGTCTGCATCCAGATTGGGGGAATGCCCTGACGACTGTTTTTCTGATTCCGCCGTCCTACGCCATTCTAGAACAGCGTCTGCGCGGACGTGGCACCGAGTCAGAGGAATCCATCCTTCGCCGCCTTGAAAATGCAAAAAAAGAAATGAAGCAATGGCGTTGCTACGATTATATCATCGTCAACAATGATGCCGTTGAAGCCGCAGATGAACTGGAGGCAATCATTCATGCTGCGCATTGCCGAACCATCACCATGAAAAAGGAGCCTTGGACATGAAGAAGCCTCCAGTCATTGCATTGGGAGTCACAGGCTCCATCGCCGCATACAAAGCCGCCGACCTCACAAGCAAACTCGTTCAAACTGGGTATGAGGTTCATGTCATAATGACAGAAGCCGCAACGAAACTTGTCTGTCCGCAGACGTTTTTCACTCTTTCGCGCAATCCTGTCATTACAGACCTCTGGGAGATGCCAGATTGGAAGCCTTGTCATGTGGAATTGGCGGAACGAGCGTCATTGCTCTTGATTGCGCCTGCCACGGCGGATTTCCTTGCCAAGATGGCATGGGGGCTGGCTGATGATGCATTGTCAACCTACCACCTGTCCCACTATGGCAAGGTCATCGTTGCACCTGCCATGAATGCCCACATGTGGGAGCACCCTGCGACTGTAGCGAATTGCCAGACACTTCGGCAACGCGGCGTGATATTCATCGAGCCGACGGAAGGACGTCTCGCCTGTGGAACTAGTGGCAAAGGCCGCTTTGCACCAGTGGAAGATATCATCGATGTCGTCAAAAAGGAACTGCCAGGCATCTGAATTGTTGCCTATAAAACGTGATTGTTACCCCCATGGTCTCACGAGTGACCCGCGAAAGCGGGCACTGAGTGGCGGGGTGCAAATGGTGCCTTGCACTCTCCTCGGGCTGCGCCCGAGGCACAGAACAAGTGCTGCCTATATGGGGGGCTTACAGGCTTGCGGGTGCTTGTTCGGTGCAGCCCGCAAGCGGGCTACTGAGTGGCGGAGTGCAAGTGCCGCCTATGTGGGCGGCGGGCTTACAGGCTTGCGGTGCTTGTTCTGTGCAGCCGGCTGCTGAGTGGCGGGTTGCTGCTGGCTCGCTCCAGGCTTGTTCTGTTCTGCCCGCGAAAGCGGGCTGAGCGGCAGCCGATCAGCCTTGGTTTTCGTTTTCTTTACGCCAGCATTCCCTTGTTCTTGTCCTCGAAAATCTTTTCACTGGTGAACTCGTCGAAAGCACCTGCCGCGAACAGCCCAGCATACTTCTCGTTGCCATTGTCGTCGCCGAATTTCAGCGTGACATCCGCAACGCCCGTAACCTTCACAGACTTGTCACCGTCCTTGTAGGTAAGCGATGCGGCGTCCCACTTGGACTCGTCCCCCTCATCGAACCACAGCGTAACCTTGCCACCCTCGACTAGCTCGACAGTGTCGTTGCCCCAGTCGCCGCCGAAAACAAAGGTATCGTCGCCGCCGTTGCCATGCAACGAATCATTGCCTGCACCACCGACGATCACATCATCGCCGTCAGCGCCGATAATGCGATCATTGCCCGCATCGCCGAACAGCAGGTTGTTGCCCTTGTTCGCCCAGATGACATCATTGCCCAGACCGCCTTTCACGGTCACGCTGTCACCGACATACTCGAACCGTTTGCTAGTCAGGTCAACCACATCGTTGCCCGCTCCCGCGTAGATTTCGTCAATTTTCGCGAGACGCGCCTGTGCGTCCATGCCTTCTGGGAAGGCTGAATAGTTGTCGTCGAGGAAGAAGCCATCACCGTTGGAATCATCGGTAAGCAACATGATGGTCGCGTCATCGGAGCCTATGAAGACATCGCCGATGATGTTTCGCCCCTTTAGTTCCACTTTCTTCTCGTTCTTAAGAGTGCTGTGACGTGCATGATAGGAAACACTCCAAATACCTGTGGTGCACCCGAACATCACATCCGCCAATCCATTGGTTTCCGCCTGGACCAATTGCGAGCCTTCCTCAGTAACAGGTACCATCTCAACAGACTCTTCGAACTTCGTCCATTCTGAAACCTGAGACGGCTTAACGGCAAAGTTCAGGTTGAAAGCAGGTGTGTTGAGCAATTCTATACCGTGCCCGTCAACAGATTGCAGGACAACTTGCCTTGTTCCATCAAGATTGAGTTGCACATCATAGCCATCAGACCAGGCCTCCACGCCTTCATTGTTCCAGGTTGCTGTCGCCTGACCTTCTTCACCAGCCTCCAATGCCGTGTCTTCCGATGTCAACGACACGGCGATGACGCTATTACCGACCTCGCTCTTGTTGCCAACAGCATCGACTGTATAATAATTCACCGTACCATCCTGGCTGAAATAAAGTGGTTCTTCATAACGTTGCCAAGTCACTGCACCATCCAGTGAATAGAAACACTCCGCGTCATTCATATCCCATGTGGCGGTGAATACGACCTTGCCTATCGCATTGTCAAACGACAAAGTAACCTCAGCCGTCTCGGGCGCCACCTTGTCGATGTTCGTCACCTCGCAACTGGTCACATCGGAGATATTTCCAGCAGCGTCAATGCCACGGAAGTACACCGTACCGTTCTCAGACAGTTCGATGCCGTTTGTGTAGGCATTCCACGTACTGTTGTCAAGCGAGTACTCCTTGACAGCGGAATCGTCGCTAAACGTCGCAGAGACTGTGACATTCTGGTTTATCGGCTCGGTCGTGCTCGCCGACGCCGTCGGGGCCTCGGGAGCCACCTTGTCGATATTCGTCACTGCGTATGTGGCAACGTCGGAGACGTTGCCTGCCGCATCGG
>JAGCTA010000509.1 GCA_017963875.1 Victivallales bacterium
GCGGGGCCGATCATCGCCTCGACGTTCTTCCTGTGCTGGTATTCGGCAAGCATCGCCTCAACCGTTGCATCTGGCTGCATTCCCGTATTCGTATTTCCGTTGTATTCCTCGTTGCTCATATCGACTCTCTTCTCTCCCTCGTTGTTTGATTAATTTGTGACGACAACATCGTTCAGAAGCCTAGTTCCTCATCGATTTTGTCCAATTCAGAAGCCTCAACGTCTTTTTTGCCTTTTTCCAGTTTGTAGGAAGGCAGATAGCGGTAATAGACCTGCAATGACAGCGCCGTCAAAGCCGTCGTGTACCATTTGTCCGACTTGCCCTTTGAGCCAGGCTTGTCCTCAGTACCAGGTGACGACCACCATCCTTCGGAATTCTGCTTCGCCATGGCAATCGGCGTGAACTTCTCATGCCAATCCTTCCAATGGCTGCCTCCAGAATGGAACATCACCTGTGTGCAATAGTACCAGTAGTAGATAGGATTCGAATACATGCCCGCGATTTTCCAACTTCCATCCCACTTGATTCGAGACTTCTCAGGACTCTTGGGATTCAAGATGATATCGTTGATGAATTTAATCCCCGCTTTCGCCTGCATGCTGTTGCCTTCGCCGAGAAGTTGAAGACAAAGCGTACCCGCCCCTTGCATGCCATCCGAACCGCCGCCAGGAGTCTCATAGCCGAATGGACGATCCGTGGGACGCTTTGGGTCTGGTTTCTTGAAGCAGACGTTCTTGAGGAAACTGAGTCCCTTCTCAATGGCCTTCTCAAGCCCCTTGACATCTGCACCTGCGACATATCCAGCCTTTAGTGCCTGATATTGCCAACCTGCCACAGAAAGGTCCCAACGGGTTTCCTTCTTGTAACCATAGTCGAATCCACCGCCTTTCTGCTGGCCATCCACAATCGTCTTCAACGCCAGTTCCATTGGCGTCTTGATCATCGGCAGACGCGTCATGCCGTAGGCTTCCGAAAGCGCGTAGGCGACGATGCCTGTCGTATATTCCGAGCCGACTCGTCCATTGCCGCGCATCGTCTCGTCGCAAAGATACTGGATTGCCTTGGCAACCGTCTCACCATATTTCTTTGACTGCGGATCCTCGCCGTGGGCAAGATATGTCAGAAGGCACAATCCTGCCATTGCCTGAGGATATTCAGCCCCCCAACTGCCATTGGGATTCTGCGTCTTCTTCAGCCATTCCAACGCCTTGTTGACCGCCGACTCAGACGCCCCGGATATCTTCCCGCCATATTTGTTCGCCGCAGACTTGCGGCCCGCCGACGTACGACCCGCGTACAAGCCCGCGATCTTGAAGTTCGTCTTGTTGCTCTGGACGTTCATCACATTCGTGAAATCCGTCGTCGGAGCCTCCTCAGAAACCGCCACGGAATCCGTCACCGTGCTCTCCGCGATCTCCGTCGTGTTCACTTCGGACTGGACCTCCGTCACCTCGGCCACGGGTGCCTCGCGAACCTCGCGAACCTGCTCCTCGGGAGGCGGCAGTTCCAGTTCCTCCATCTCCTCGATTTCGTCAGGCTTCTCCTCCTCCGTGCTCGTTATCTCGACAGACGCGGATATCTCCTGCGGACGCTGCGGCGTGTACATGAGGAACGCGCACAGAAACAGCAGAAGGTGCACCGCTAGGGACACGGCGGGGCCGATCATCGCCTCGACGTTCTTCCTGTGCTGGTATTCGGCAAGCATCGCCTCAACCGTTGCATCTGGCTGCATTCCCGTATTCGTATTTCCGTTGTATTCCTCGTTGCTCATGTTAATGTATCCACTCTATTTTCCAGGCTGATTTCGTCTTCTTTGACTGAAATACAGCCTTTCCATTTGACATGCGCCAGTTGCGTCACGAAGAACGCATCATTCGTTGGCACGTAACACATTAAGTTTCGTATAGCCATGCTGCGCCGCATAGTCCAGAACTGTCACAAGACTCTGCATCGGCGCACTGGGGCTCACGCTGATAATCAAATCGCTTTTCGCCGCACGATCCTTGTTGTCACCCAGGAACTTCTGAAGATTCAAAGGACTGATGTCCCTGATAGGCTTCGGAGGAACCTGATATGACAGACCGCTGCTCTTCACGAAAATCTTGATGACCTTGATTTCCTCGGCTGTCGCCGCAGCAGGAGGAGCCCCTGCCGCTGGCAAATTGATCGCCAGATGGGCCTCAGATATCTCGTCCTTCATCGTAACGACAAAATAAATCAGCAGCAGAAACACGACGTCAATCATCTGTGACATCGGTACTGCAAGTGCTTCTTCTCTTCTTTTTCTCATGGGTGGTCTTCCATCCGTTAATGATTTTTGACAATGACAGCGCGCCTCATCCCTGTTTGAACAGCCTCCGAGGCGTCACCTCAAAATTACAACTGATTCATCGTTCAGGGACCTCGGCGACCACGGTGATTTTACTGTAACCAGCCTGTGTCACGGCCTTCTGAATGACTTCGTCAATATAACGGTAATTGACATCTCCATCGCTGCGAATCAAAATCGGCATGACATTGCCCAGTTTCTGCTTGGCGCTCTTCAGGTTCTCGCGAATCGCCGACAGACTCATCGTCTGCAAGGCGATATTGTAGGAAACCTTCTGCCTCGGCAACGGCTTCTTCGCGGCCTTCGCCGCACGCCATTCGTCACGGTTATCTAGCCGTACATTGATGGTCACCGCATTTGCCTTAAGATGCTCTTCGGGCTTCGTGTTTTTCGCCTGCGCCAACTGAATGGACTCGTCAACCAGGTCCTTGTCAACGGATGCCGTCACAACGAAGAAGATAATGAGCAGGAAAACGATGTCGATCATCTGCGTGATCGGTGTAGCCAGTTCACTGTCTTCACTTTTTCTCATGATTGTAGTTCCCTCGTTTTATTCATGAATCTCCTGGTGCCTCTGGCTCAGAGCCACGCGGGCACCAGAAAAAGTCCTTTTCCAAAATCGAAAACCTTATTCGGTCACTTCGACGTTGCGGAGAACCTTGATAAGTTCAAGAACCTTCGCTTCTGACTCAAGAAGCAGACGAGTTGCGATGTTCTTGAAATGCGTGAAGAAAAGCAATGCGGGGACGGAAATCAACAAACCCACGCAGGTAGTCCACAAAGCGGTTGAAATGGCGTTTGCCAAAACTTTGGTCTTCGCTGCACCCGTCGCTGATGCCAAACCTGCGAATGCCTGAACCATACCTACAACCGTACCCATAAGACCAAGCATCGGGGCGATCTGGCCGCAGATGTTCAACTGGTTGACTTTCTGCATCAGTTTTTCAGCCTCAAGGTCAGTCGCCTGGGAAACGGCCTGCTGAACCACTTCATATCCGTCCTCAATGGTGTTGAATCCAGCCTTCAGGATGGTTGACAGGGAACTTGGATACATGTCGCATGTCTGCAATGCCGCAGCCAAATCGCCGTTGTTAAGGGATTCGCTGACACCAGTGACAACAGACGGCGGCATAAGACGCTCTGTCTTGACGGTCATAAATGCGTTGACCGCAAAAATAACCATAAGAATTGAAGTGGCGAAAAGGCCGAGCCATATCAGCAAGTTGACAATGCTTCCACCATAAAGGACTGCCCACAATGCCTCGCCAAAACCCATTTCCGCCTGAACGGCCGCACCGCCATCCGCCGCGGCTTCCGTTGCCTCCTGTGCAAAACCAGTCGATGCGGCAATAGCCATTGCCAGAATCATCGCAAATGACATGGAAAAGCGCTTAAACATTTTTCATACTCCTTTTTTTGATTGACCAATCTGTTTTTCTGTTATAATAAATTCAGTTGATATTCTGATTAAACCCTCAAATCATTTAAGTCCCTCAAGTATCTGCGCCGTGGGGTCCTTGAGTTCCTTCATCAAACGCAGCGCATTGGCCTTGGCCTCTTTTCTGAAACGACGGAATTTCTTTTTGTCCTCAAACACAAGAAAAGTCTTCAGATACTGCAGAACCGCTTCCTTCTTGTTGCCTTGCATTTCATTGACACGCCCGCGCATATTAAAAACGAATGCCATGACAGCATCGTCTTCAGCCCCCATCATCGCATTTAATTTCTTTTCTACATCCTCCAGTTTCTTGTCATGGACAAGCAGTTGCAATTCCGCGCTTGTCAAATTGAATTCATCAGCACGAGGCAGTTTCTTTGCGGCTGCGAGAATCTTCTCCGCGTCCGCCTTGCGGTTCAAAGCGAGAAGCCCCTCGCATTGGAGTCTGGCAACCGTGTCCGCCCATCCCAGATACTTGTATTTCTCAAATACCGCTGGAGCCTTCTCCGCCAGTTTATTGTAACTTTCATCGTCCAGCAAATCCTCCAGTTCCTCTACCTCATCGGGTTTCGGCGTGACGACATATTCATACTGCCCTGGATTCAGGGAAAGATTCCCGCTCTGAGTCGATATGGTAACCCTGCCGTTCGGCGCAGCACTGATTCTTCCTTCTATCTTCTTTCCACCTTTTTGTACGACAAATGATTTGCTGCTCTTCTGCGCCATCAGGGAAGAACCTGTTGCCAGCACGAGGACCAGCACTAGACTGAAAAACATTTTCATGCGTGTCATGTGACGTTTCTCCATTCCTTTTTGTTTAAGATATGGCCTTTGGCCCTCAGTTGATGCCATCAATTACCGACAACTTCGCCCCGCGCGGGAAAAGTTTATGGTACAGAATCTTCGTGTCCTTGAGTTTTTGTGAATCACCTGCCGCCTTATACAATTTTGCCGCCTCGACAAATGATGTGTCAACCCATTCCTGATTGTTTCTGGCCTCGGGAGTTGTCGTCCAGTCGCTGTTCATCTCCGCATTTTCCTTGGCGAAATCAATGATCGACTGATAGACATTGATGGCGCTGTTCCGATATTCAGGTTTGCCAGAAGCAAGGTACAACTGCGCGATCTTGCAGCGGATGCGATTGGAAATCGCAGAATCGTTGACTTTGCGCAACATTTGATTCAACATGCCGATGCCACCGTTGACATCTCCCTGTGCAACCATCGCCTCAGCCTCCAGGAAACGCGCATCATACAAAAACGCGGTCTTTGGATTGGCAGCCAGCAACTGCGTGACCATCTGCTTCGCCTTTGCGGCATCCTTCGCCAGCAGGGCTGCCTTCGCAGCGTTGATGTAGCATTTATCTATCTGTGCGGGCCTCAACTGACTTCCAGCCTGCTTTGACGCATTGACGCGCGAAAGGATGATTTCACATGCCGCCAAAGCCGCGGCTGGCGCGTTGACCTCCATTCCCTGGTCGGCGATGAAGAACAGATTGCCCAATGGCATTTGCGCCACAGCCTCTTTCACTGCGGGATGCTTGCTGTCCATCAGTCTGCCGTATGTGGCCGATGCCTCCGCCTGACGCCGTGCCTTTGTCTGCGCCTTGGCAAGGTTGAACAGCGCGTATGCGGTCTTCTGCGGATCGCATTTGGTGTTGCCTGGGGCATCGGAGCATTCGGGAACACGCCCGCCGACCAGGTTGTTGAGTTGCTGGACGGCTTCAGAGTAATTCTCCAAATCGACGAGCGCTGCCGCCAAATCCGTCGTGCAGATGGCAAAATATTTACCAGAAGGATAGACGCGAAGATAGTCGCGATACCCCGTGACGGCTTCGTTCTTCTCCTTCTTCCATTCCGCCTCCAGCGGCTTGACCGCCGTTTCGATTTCGCGGATCTCGCTCTGCATCTTGACTTTCTGCTCCTGGCATTTCTTGATTCCCGCAGCAGTCAGTTTACTAAGATTGTCAAGCATCGCCTGTTCCTTCTTCGCCTCGGCATCCACGGCGGCCGCAATTTCCGCCCCGCGTTTCTTGATGGCGTCATTGGCTTTCAGCCGCGCCGCTTCATCCTTTTCAAGCGTCGCCTTGACTTCGTCATTGAATGCTTGGCGGACGTCCAGTGACTTCAACAGACTGTTGATGCCAGCCAGTTTAAGTTCTATGACCGCCTGTTCCGCCTTGAACAACTGCACTTGCCATTCATTGTCGCCGATGGCACCCTGCTTCAACTGGATTTCACGCTGGCAGTTGATAATCTCCTGCTTGGCGGCATTGGATACAATGTCGATTTTGTCATTCTGAAGTTTACCAACAAGTTCAATCTGTTTTTTCAGTTCGTCACGCGTCTTCTTGATTTCATCATCGTCTGTCGATGTCGAAAGCGTGTTCTGCATTTCCGCACGTTTCGCCTCGGCATCCTTAATGTCTTTCTCTATTTTGGCAAAAGACGCTTCGATTTCCGTAATCCGAGCCTGACTCTTGGTAATGTCCGCCTTCATTTTGTCATTGGCTTTGGTCAAAGCGGCAAGGTTGCGCGTGATATCCCCCTGGTCTGCCTGAAGCCTTGCCTGCTCATCCTCCAGCGACTTGCGGCGTGCGGCAATTGCCTCGGCTTCCGTCGTCGCATTCGTATGTGCGGCATCCTCGACACCCTTGATGAAAATACCATAATATTCCTGTTCTGTCTTCGGGGCATCTGGTTTAGCCGCCTCTGCCTTGGCCTGAGCAGCCGCCTTGGCCTTGTAGTCCAGTTCAAACGACGTCAGCACGCGCTTGGTCTCCTCGGCCTGTTCGTTGACGTTCTTTATCTGGTCAGGCAATGCCTTCTGTGATTTCTCCGCCGCGCGAATCTGCGCGTCCAAATCATAGATACCGTTGGTCAACTTGTTGCGCCTCTCCTCCATGAGCGCAATTCTGCTCGTCAGCAGATTGGATTCCCTGCTGACCATATCGGGCAGAAATGCCATAGCGACTTCTCTGAATGTCGCCGCCTGCTTCAACCCCGCGTACTGGCCGCCTGGCTCCGTCAGCGATTTCACCTTCTGGTAGGCGACATGGGCTTCCTTTGGACGATTGCTGCGTAAATTCAACTCGGCAATCAAATAATTCGCCGTCAGCAGGTCGTCCTTCGACAACGTGCCGTCGTCCGCCGCGATGAATCTGTTGAAATACTCGATGGCCGCGTCACGCTGGTCCGTGATATTGTATATTTGGCCAAGTTTCATCAGCGCCGCCTTACCCTTCTCGTGCAGGGGGAACACAGTGGCAACACGCTGGAAGTACGGTGCCACTTTTTTCATTATTTCAACCGCGCCCTTTATGGCGGCTTCCTGCTGAGCAGGTGCTTTTTCCTTCGCCGCTTTCAATGCCGCGACGCCTTCATTGTATTTCGTAATGCCAAGGTCGTAGGCGACGGCTGCCGCCTGCGGATGGCCTGGCGCATAATCCACAAACACGTCCCTTGCCCAGAAATAAATCTGCTCCTGCTTGACTTTGTACGGATTCGGCTTTCCCTTCGGCCATTCGCGCATTCTCTTGTCCGCGTATGAACCAAGCATCAACGCCGCCATGCCGATGCCGTTTCTGGCATCGTCGCCCGTGAATGTCGCCTGGAGTTGCTCAATGAATTTCTTGCCTTCATCATATTTGTCCAGCATGGCAAGGCATTGCATGTATTTGCCGACATAGTTGACGACGGCGGGATTTTTCATGTTCTTGTCAATTGCGGCCTTGTATTCGCTGGCCGCCGCACTGTAGTCCTTCTTGTCCCTGAGAATGATGTCGCCTTTCTCGAAGACGGCCGCGAGGTCAGACTTGTCAACCTTCGGAAGATTCAACTTGACATCCAGTTTCCATTTCTCATTGACTTCCTCGCAAAGCAGGAACTGCTTCGGAAGTTTTTTGACAAAGGGGCTTTTCTTGTAGTCGTTCTGTATTTTCTTGAAATAAACCACCGCGCCTTTGGACAACTGCTTTCCTGCCAGTTTCAAATCGCCCTTGGCTGCCGTGACTTCCGCAAGGCCGCGGATGGCGATGGCCTTATAATACATCAGTTCAGGCATCGGGGAAGTCGCCTTCGAGTTTCCTTCCTCCATTTCCTGGACAAAGTCCTCAAACTGCTTGATGGCTTTGATCGCATCCGCAAAATAGCGGATTTTGGCGATTTCCGCCTTGTTCATCTTGAGTGCCTTAATGCGGCTGTTTCCAAGGATTCCCTGGATTCTTCCGACCTGGATTGCGGCCAGAGCACTAATACCGTCTCTTATGAAGAAAAGGCTCTTGAGTTCCTGCGTCGCATCGTTAAGGACCTTTCCGTCAACGGGTTTCCCGTCATCAAGTTTGTTTTCCTCAGCCTCGATCTTGGAAAGTTGCTTTAGATAGGTCAGTTCGCGTTCACCCATGTTGTCGTCGGGCGGCATCTTGTCAATTAGGGCGGCGGCTTCGTTTCCTCTTCCAAGTTCCTTTAATACTGTATTATAATATTGAAGGGCCATGATGAATTCCTTCTTGGCGCGCTTCCCATTTGGAGCCTCTGGAATCAACTTGAAATATTCCTTGAAGGCCTTGTCAGACTGTGCATACTGGCCGATTTCAGCATATTTTGTGCCTCGGATATAGAGGACGCGCGTATATTTCGGATTGTCTGGCTTGAATGACGCCAGTTGCCGCTCCGCATCCTGTGTCTTGCGAATGGAAAAGAAATAGACCGCATGTGCGATTTTTAGTTCATCCGTTCTGCTGGCGTACTTGGCATCCATCGCCTTCCGCTGCATTTCCGCATAGAAGTCAAGTCGCTCCTGGCCCAACCTGACCAGAAATTCAAAATCATAGTCCCATTCATTGTCCGCCTCTGCCGCCCACAATGCGCCAGAAAAACACACTACTGTCATGATGCCCGCCAAGAGCCACTGACGAAACTGATGTCTTGATGTGTCCATTTCCATTTCCATTTTATATTGTCTAGTTAAAATTTCCGCTATCGCCATCGAAGAACAATGGCATCCACTCGACACGACCTTGCCAAACCCATAGTTTGCTAAAACCCTTAATGTGATACTTTATATTAAAAATCCCATCAGTCAAATTCAAGAGCAAAAAAAAGAATCTGTTGGTGCCATTTTTGACTTATCATGTTTTTCCTTATGTTCAAAACTTCTGCTAATTATTCCTGTAAATGCTTGCAAAACAACTTTAATCAACTATAATATTTTGATGAGTGACAAAAAGTCAAGGACAGTGCTTGAAACACCTGATAGAACAAGATTAAGAGATAATGCAAAAACGCGCAGAGGAAACAAAAAGAAAGATATTGCAGGCTGCGACTGTCCTTTTTTCCGCCAAGGGACTCAACGGGGCGACCGTTGATGACATCGCCAATGCCGCAGGAGTCAACAAGCAACGACTGTATGCCTATTTCAACTCGAAAGACCATTTGTTCGAGTCCGCGCTTCTGAATGTCTTCGAAAATGTGGAGTTGTTCTCCCGAAAGACGCTCGACAAGGCGAACAAGTCCCCTGAACGCCTGAGCGAAATCCTTGTAGAGGGATTCCTGAAAGTCCACGCATCCCATCCATCCCTCTGGCGACTGCTCGCCTGGGCAAACCTTGAAGGCCCTAAATGCACAGACGCATTGAACCATGCGCGTAAACGTGAAAACGATGAATTGCGAGTCTTGTTTGAAAGCGAGGTCCAAAAAGGCAGGATGCGCCCCGTCAAGTTCGAGATTTGGCTTTTCACCCTTCTTGCCGTGACTTGCTTCCGCTATTCAAACCACTTGACATTGGCTCATACGCTGGGTTGGGATCCCGCTGAACATGATTTCGAGAAAGACCTTGTCCAGGAGATCAGCCAATTGTTTTCGGTTATTCCAAACCAGCCTAGTCACTCCTGACGCGAAACAGAAGCCATCACGTCTCATGTCTCACGTCTCATGTCTCACGTCTCATGTCTCACGTCTCGCGTCTCACGACTCATGTCTCACGACTCATGTCTCACGTCTCATGTCTCACGTCTCGCGTCTCACGACTCATGTCTCACGTCTTGTAAGTTATGTATTGAGCCTCTGCTCTGCTCCGCGAGAATGGGACACCATCTCGTCGGAGCGGAGCA